>MIAA01000037.1:41540-45952 GCA_001830425.1 Rhodospirillales bacterium RIFCSPLOWO2_02_FULL_58_16 | reverse complement strand
CCCCCTTGCCGCCGCCTTTTTTGGCCTTGGCGGCGATCAGCTCCAGGGCCTGCTCCAGGGTTACGGCGTCAGCGTCGGTTCCGTTGGGCAGGGTGGCGCGTACGACGCCGTGCTGGACATAGGGGCCGAAGCGGCCCTTATGCTGGATCACAGGCTTGCCGTCCTTGGGGTGGGTTCCCAGTTCCCTGGGCGGTATCTTTTTCGGCGAGTCGGCGATCAGGGAGATGGCGCGGTCAAGGTCTACGGCCAAAACATCGTCATCGCCCTTCAGCGAGATAAAGATATTGTTGTGCTTTAGATAAGGACCGAAGCGCCCGATGCCGGCGACGATGGTTTTTCCGGTTTCGGGATAGACGCCGATATCTCTGGGCAGAGCCAGCAGGGCCAGCGCCTTGTCGAGGTCAACGGATGAAGGCTCCATGGTGCGGGGAAGAGACGCCCGCTTGGGCTTGGTCTTTCCTTCCGGCTCGCCCAGTTGCACATAGGTTCCGTATGGCCCTTTGCGCAAGGTGACGGCCAGACCGCCGTCCGGGTCAAGGCCCAGTTCCTTGGGGCCGCTGTCTTCGGGCGATCCGTTGTTGCCGTTGGCCACCACCAGCGGACGGGTATGGCGGCACTCCGGGTAGTTGGAGCAACCGATAAAGGCGCCGAACTTTCCCAGCTTCAGGTTCAGGCGTCCATCGGCGCACTGGGGGCATTTGCGGGAGTCGGCGCCGTCCTCGCCTTCCGGGAAAAAGTGAGGGCCGAGCAGATTGTCCAAAGCGTCAAGAACTTCCCTGACCCGGAGGTCTTTGGTTTCGCCGACGGCGGCGCTGAAAGACTCCCAGAATTCTCTCAGCACCTGCTTCCAGTTGACGCGGCCGCCGGAAATATCATCCAGCTTGGTCTCAAGCTCGGCGGTGAAGTTGTATTCGACATAGCGGGCGAAAAAACTGGAGAGAAAAGCGGTGACAAGCCGTCCCCGGTCCTCCGGAATAAAGCGGCGCTTGTCCAGATGCACATAGTCGCGATCCTGAAGCACCGAAATGATCGAGGCATAGGTGGAAGGACGACCGATGCCCAGTTTTTCCAGGGTCTTGACCAGGCTTGCTTCGGAATAGCGGGGCGGCGGCTGGGTAAAGTGTTGGTCCTTGAGTATGTCTTCCAGGCTCAGGGCGTCGCCTTCCTTGAGGGGCGGCAGCGTGCGCTCGTCATCATCATCGCCGGCGGCGTCGTCACGGCTCTCGCCGTATAGTTTCAAAAAACCGTCGAAGGCGATTGTCGAGCCGGTGGCCCGCAATGTCGCCTTGCCGCCTGAATCAATAATGTCGGCGGCGACCTGATCAAGGACGACGGATTCCATCTGGCTGGCCATGGCCCGCTTCCACACCAACTCGTAAAGCCGCCGCTGATCATCGTTCAGGCGGTTGGCTATATCCTTGGGAAGGCGCGAGAAGTCAGTGGGGCGGATCGCCTCGTGAGCCTCCTGGGCGTTCTTGGCCTTGGACTTGTAGAAGCGGGGAGCGGTCGGCAGGTAGGCGGCGCCATAACGCTCGCCGATCAGCTTGCGGCAGGCGGAAACGGCCTCCGAGGCCATCTGTACGCCGTCGGTGCGCATGTAGGTAATGAGACCCACCGTCTCGCCGCCGATAGTGATGCCCTCATACAGATTCTGCGCCACCTGCATGGTGCGCTTGGCGCCGAAGCCGAGCTTGCGCGAGGCCTCCTGTTGCAGGGTGGAGGTGGTGAACGGCGGCGCCGGGTGGCGACTGGTCTTCTTGCGCTGCACGTCGGCGACGGCGAATGTCGAATTGGCGACGGCGGCGGCGGCGGCAGTGGCCGCCTGTTCGTCGCCGAGCGTCATCTTGCCGATATTTTCATCGCCGAGGCGGGTTAACTGAGCCTCGAAGACCTCGCCGGACGGCGTTTTAAGCAGCGCCTTGACGGACCAGTATTCCCTGGCCCTGAATATCTCGATCTCGGTCTCGCGCTCGCAGATCAGGCGCAGCGCCACCGACTGGACCCGGCCCGCCGAACGGCTGCCGGGAAGCTTGCGCCACAGAACGGGAGAAAGCGTAAAGCCCACCAGATAGTCCAGCGCCCGGCGCGCCAGATAGGCCTCGACCAGCTCGGCGTCCAGGGCGCGGGGATGAGAGAAGGCTTCGACGACGGCGCTTCTGGTGATTTCGTTAAAGACCACGCGCTTGACGTCAACGCCTTTCAGCGCCTTCTTTTGCTCCAGCACCTCGCGGACATGCCAGGCGATGGCCTCGCCCTCACGATCAGGGTCGGTGGCCAGATACAGGCATTGCGCCCCCTTGAGGGCGTCGGCGATAAGTTTGATATGCTTGCCGGCCTTGGCGTCAACCTCCCAGTTCATGGCGAAGTCTTCGCCGGGGAGCACCGAGCCGTCCTTGGAAGGAAGGTCGCGCACATGCCCGTAGCTGGCGAGAACGGTGTACCCGCCGCCCAGGTACTTGTTGATGGTCTTGGCCTTGGCCGGCGACTCAACGACGACGACGTTCATGAAAATCCGTTATGTCCAAACCAATGAAACCTGATTGCCGGAGTGGCGCTCCAAACGGCCCGCCAACTCCAACTCCAGGAGAACCATGGAAACCACGGCGGTGGACATTTGGCAGTTACGGATGATTTCGTCAACCATCACCGGATCGGGACCAAGGATTTGTTCGATCTCAAGACGAGCCTTGTTCAGGTCGCCGTCATCGGGAACAGAGGGCGGCGGAGTGCTGAAATCAAAGGCTTTCCGCTCGGCAAGGGGGCTGCGGAACAGGTCATCAAGAACGCGCATGACATCATCGGCGGATTCGGTAAGAACGGCGCCCTGGCGAATTAAATCGTTGGCGCCGCCGACCCTGGGGTCCATCGGCGAGCCGGGAACGGCGAAGACCTCGCGGTTCTGCTCAAGGGCCGTCCTGGCGGTAATCAGCGAGCCTGAACGACGCGCCGCCTCGATAACCACAACGCCGCGCGAGATGCCGGAAATAAGGCGGTTGCGGCGCGGAAAATGGCGCGTCGTCGGGGACTCGCCGGGAGCGCACTCGCTGACCACCACGCCCCTCTCGACAATGCGGGCGTAGAGTTCGGCGTTCTCACGGGGGTAGATGATGTCGACTCCGCCGGCGACCACCGCCGCCGTGCCTGTGTCAAGCGCCCCCTCGTGGGCGCCGGCGTCGATGCCGCGAGCCAGCCCCGAAACCACCAGCAGGCCGTTGCTTCCCAAATCCCCGGCCAGCTTGCGGGTGAACCGCATGCCGTTGTACGAGGCGTTGCGGGCGCCGACGACGCCGACGGCCTTTTTCTTCAACAGGTGGACATTGCCGAGAACGCTGATCAACGGCGGCGCGTCTTCAATATGGGCGAGCAACGGGGGATAGGCCGGCTCGATGCGGGCGATAAACACGGCCCCCAGCTTGGCGAGCGCTTCCATCTCGCGCTCGGCTGCCGCTGCCGGGCATACCGTGATGTCCTTGGAGCGCCCGCCGCGCCGCGCCATTTCAGGTAGCGCCCGGATGGCGGCAAAAGCCGAGCCGAAACGTTCCAGCAGCCTGTAGAAGGTGATCGGCCCGACGTTCTCGGAGCGGATCAGCCTCAGCCAGTCCAGCTTTTCGGTAGAGGTCAGGTCGCGAGTATCCATATCGCTACTTCTTCCCGCCGCCGATTTTCGGTTCCTCGCCTTTAAGCAGCCTTTTGATGTTCTGGTGATGGCGGGCGATGCCCAGCACGGCCAAGCCGGCGGCCATGACCGTCGGCGGGCCGGGAGCGATCCAGTGCATATAAAGCGGCGACAGGGCCAGCGCCGCCAGCGCCGCCAGTGACGAGACGCGGAACAAGGCCGCCGTCGCCAGCCAGGTGGCGCCGACCAGAAGCCCCGCCGGCCAGGCGACGGCGATGAACAGGCCCAGCGTCGAGGCCACCCCCTTGCCGCCCTTGAAATTCAGCCAAAGCGGAAAGTTGTGGCCGAGGACGGCGAAAAAACCGGCGATCAGGCCGGACATGCCGTCCACACGGGCAAACAGCAGCGCCGCCGCCGCCGCCTTGCCGGCGTCCAATAACAGGGTCGCCGCCGCCAGGCCTTTGTGGCCGGTCCTCAGGACATTGGTGGCGCCGATGTTGCCGGAGCCGACGGCGCGGATATCGCCCAGTCCGGCCACACGGGTCAGCACCAGACCGAAGGGTATGGAGCCGACCAGATAGCCGACCGCCGCCGCCGCCGCCTGCAACCAGGAAAGTTCGCCCTCGCCCATCGATCGCCTCAGTCGTTCAGTTCAAAGACGGCGCGGCCGTCAATCACCGTGCGCAGAACCCGGCCCTGCACCGGGCGTCCGTCGAAGGGCGAGTTCTTGGACTTGCTGAGCAGGGCGTCGGCGTCCACCACCCATCCGCGCTCCACGTCGAACAGGACCAGATCG
>MIAA01000037.1:0-41527 GCA_001830425.1 Rhodospirillales bacterium RIFCSPLOWO2_02_FULL_58_16 | reverse complement strand
TTTCCAGCCGTCCGGCCTTAAGCCCCAGCACGTCGGCGGCGCCGTTGGTAATTTTCCGCATTGCGTCCGGCAGCGGCATATGGCCGTTGTGATAAAGCTCAAGAGTCACCGCCAGCAGAGTCTCCAGCCCGACGCCGCCGAACGCGGCCTGGGCGAAGGGCAGGCGCTTGGCGTCCTCGTCATGGGGCGCGTGGTCGGAGGCGATGGCGTCGATGACGCCGTCCTTCAGCCCCTTGATTACCGCCCGGCGGTCGTCTTCGGAGCGCAGCGGCGGCGACAGCTTCATAAAGGTCCGGTAATCGCCGATGGAGGCATCGTTAAGGGCAAAGTAAGGCGGCGCCGTGTCACAGGTGATGCGCAGGCCTTCGGCCTTGGCCCGACGCACCGCCTCGATGGCGTCGGCGGTGGAAAGATGGGCGAAATGCAGGCGTTCGCCGCTCATGGCGGCAAGCCGGATATCGCGTTCCACCATGATGACTTCGGCCTCGCTGGGGATTCCCGAAAGACCGAGCCGCATGGCGGTCTCGCCCTGGTTCATGGCCCCGCCTGCGGCCAGACTCGGCTCTTCCGCGTGCTGGACGATCAGCAGGCCGAAGGTGCCGGCGTAACTGAGGGCGCGGCGCATCACCAGAGCGTCGCCGACCGCCTTGACGCCGTCGGTGAAGGCGACCGCGCCGGCCTCGGCCAGCATGCCCATTTCCGCCAATTCCACGCCGTTGAGGCCCTTGGTCACGGCGCCGTAGGCGTAGACCTTGGCAAGGCCCAGCAGCCGCGCCCGTCTGGCGATGAACTCGACCACCGACATGTCGTCGATTACCGGATCGGTGTTGGGAAGACAGACCATCGTCGTTACGCCGCCGGCCGCCGCCGCCTTGCCGGCGCAAGCCAGCGTTCCCTTGTGCTCCTCGCCCGGCTCGCGCAACTGCACCCTGATATCGACCAGGCCGGGGCAAAGGACATGGCCCCGGCAATCAACTACGGCGGCGTCTTTCGGTGCTCCATTGTCAAACAGGCCGGGGCCGAAATCGGCGATGGCCTCGCCGTCGGCAAGCAGACCGCCCGGCGCATCCAGCCCGGAGGCGGGGTCCAGCAGACGGGCATTGACATAGGCCGTGCGCCCCAGGGGCATTGCCTGCCTGATTGCCATTACGCTCCTCCCTCGGTCCCGGTTCCGGGCAGGTTGTCGGTGAGCAGTTCGAGGCAGGCCATGCGCACCGCCACTCCCATCTCCACCTGCTCGCGGATGGCGCTGCGACCGATGTCGTCGGCGACCAGCGAGTCGATCTCGACGCCCCGGTTCATCGGGCCGGGATGCATGACCAGCGCGTCCGGCTTGGCGTTTGAGAGTTTTTCATAATCGAGTCCGAAGAAGTGGAAGTACTCGCGGATGGAGGGGAAATAGTTGGCGTGCATGCGCTCGGTCTGCAAGCGCAGCATCATGACGATGTCACAGTCCTTGAGTCCCTCGTTCATGTCGTGGAAAACCTCGACGCCGAGCATCCTGATCGACGGCGGGATCAGGGTTTTGGGCGCGATCAGGCGCACCCTGGCCCCCATGATGTTGAGAAGATGGATATTGGAGCGGGCCACCCGCGAATGGGCGATATCTCCGCAGATAGCCACCAACAGCCCGCAAAGGCGTCCCTTGCGGCGGCGGATGGTGAGGGCGTCAAGCAGCGCCTGGGTGGGATGGGCGTGACTGCCGTCGCCGCCGTTGATGACCGCGCAGTTGACCTTTTCGGACAGCAACTGGACGGCGCCGGATTCGGAATGGCGCACCACCAGCACGTCGGGATGCATGGCGTTCAACGTCATCGCCGTGTCGATCAGGGTCTCGCCCTTCTTGATGGAGCTGGACGCCACCGACATGTTGATGACGTCGCCGCCGAGACGCTTCCCCGCCAGCTCGAACGAGGTCAGGGTGCGGGTCGAGGCCTCGAAGAACAAATTGATGATGGTGCGCCCGCGCAGCAGGGTTTTCTTTTTGTCGGCCCGGCGGTTCTGCCCGACGTACTGTTCCGAACGGTCCAGCAACAACGTAATTTCGTCCGGGGAAAGGCCCTCGATGCCGAGAAGATGGCGGTGCGCAAATTGAGTATTGCCCGAGGCGTCCTTTTTCATAAGTCGGCACTATACGCCACGATGCGCCGGCAACGCAAGGCGGAGTAAGCCGCCTCGCGCTTTAACCACGTTTGTATGCGGTCGGATGACGTTTTAATCACGTTTATAGCGGTATTAACCATGGTAAATCCGCCTTAACCCATTGATTCAAAACGAAACAGCATCTGAATTGCCCGTAAAATATCGTCATTTATCGTCATTTCGCTGAATTGGATAGTATCCGTTTTCTCCACTTTCCCGGCCGGCCTGGCCTGCATCTCGACGGCGTTGGCGTAAACAACAAAGGACCGCCAGAACTTTTCCTGCCGGGGATTTAACTTGATCATGACCGTAGGCCTCCTGATTTTCGGCAAACAGAAGGAATATATACGTTAATCATGATTTGTCAAGATTATTATCCTTCTTTGTTGCGGTATGAGAATAATAAGGGAACATTTTCCTTCCCTTACGAAGGGGAGGCCGGGAGGGGTTAAATGGGGAGATTGCTGACGTTATCAGGTAGCGAGGTCGATCCCAACCACTTTGATTTTCTCCTCTCGCCTCCGTGACTTTGCCAGCTTTTCGGATTTTTCTCCCAAGCGCTTGATGAGATCGGCAAAATTAATGCCGGGTTCTCCCGATAGCTTCCATTTCCTTCCTGCCTTTAGATTCACCAACAGCAGAACCCCATGTCTGGACTCGCGGATGCGCATGTATTGTTTGACAAGTTGGCCCTCAAGCGCATCATTGCGAAGCTGGTTGTAGCTCCATTTGTTTGCAACTTTTACCTCAATGGTGACGATACCGGCGCCGGTGCGTAGAACGCGGATGTCGGGCCGTTTATGCTCTGCCACTTCGATCTCGCGGGCGACCTGGTAAACGCCTCGGCTGGCTATATTGAGTCGGTCCGCCAGAAGCTTCTGGAATAACTCTTCCTCAGTGTTTTCAGCGAACATTCCCTTCAAAGAAAAATCGCCTTGTTCAGCGCCCTCCCGAATGTCGTCGAGGCGTCCCATTACGATATCAAACAGTTCATCCGGAGTTTTCGGCGGGCGTTCAAACCGGTCAACGAATGCTGCAATATCCTTCGGCTCCCAAGGGGATGGTTCGGCGTCTGTCTTGGCCCGTTCTATGGCCTTCGCCAATAACCAGTTACGATGCCCGGCGAGCGCCGGATCATCAACCAGTTCCTTTATAGCATCGTAAACATGGTCCTCTGGGGTATTCACCAGCCGGTTAATGGCCATATCGCGGAATCTCTGAGCATCATCTCTGGCCCCCGGCGAGTACACACCCTCATGGACCAAATCGTCCTTCGTCCGGATATAACGACAAAGGATCGGAATTAAACGCCTTAATGTCGGTAGACGACGATAATCAGGATCCGGTATGGAAACGTTTCCATGCCGATCACCAAACAGGCTGTCCGCAAGCTCAACGACGAAGCCGTCGGCATCGGCGGGGTAGGCGGTCAAGTGGGATTCGATAAAATTGAGGGCGGGAAGCGCATCCAATTTTAACCACAACGCCAACCATTGAACGAAATGTTCCTCTTTTCCCCTTGCCGCCGCCGTTGTTCGTGTCGGCGCCATAAGGGACAGTTCCAAGAGGAAGTCAGGACCGGATCGCGCCATGATATTCAGCACAAAGGATAAAACCATCAGATTGGCCGGGTCGCCATGCTTGAGCAAATCGAGAAGGTCAGGCGCACTGACGTGACGGACCTCATCCGGCTCTTCATAGCTAAGTTTGGACAGAAGCCCATGTGGGCCTTCCGCAGCAGCAGGGAAATTAAACTCTGCCTCGAT
The DNA here is from genome assembly GCA_001830425.1 of Rhodospirillales bacterium RIFCSPLOWO2_02_FULL_58_16. Lineage (NCBI taxonomy): Bacteria > Pseudomonadati > Pseudomonadota > Alphaproteobacteria > Rhodospirillales > Rhodospirillales bacterium RIFCSPLOWO2_02_FULL_58_16. The sequence goes on along the minus strand of MIAA01000037.1, from coordinate 37,619 downwards.
CTGCGGGTGGAAGACCTGCCGCACGACCTCGGGATGGGCTTTCGTCAGGGCTGGCATCCAACTTGGAAAGTCGTTTAATTCATACATGGCGTGTTCGGCTGCGATTTTCGCCTCATCGGGAGAGATGGAAGTGATGTCCAGGCCGTCCCGGACGGCGGTTTCCAAGCCGATCAAGGCGATGATTGAGGCATGATAGATGACGTTGGGATTGCTGCTGCGTGGCGGCGACCGCCATTGTTTCCAGAATATTTTAAGGCCTTCGCACGCCGCCTTGCCGATGATAGAGCCATAGCGGCGATTGATCGCGTCGATATCGAATTTGCCGTAACTGGTTTCGAAGGTATATTGATCGACCAGAATCAAGTTATGAAGCAACCCATAGTGGCCCTTTGTTCGGAGGGCATGGTAATATCGGATCGCGCCGAGAAAGATGCGGAAGCGGGTCCATTCATTTCTCGCCTTGTGCCGCCAATGGTTTGGCAAGCCGAACCGTCTCAGGTGGTCGATCTTCCCGTGCGTCCACTGCCAGATACGCTTGACGCCATTTGGATTTTCCCGCCGATAAACTTGGCGCAATTCACGTTCACGCCGCGCTGCTCGGCGAATATCCCGCAAAATTCGTGGGGATCGATTGCTTGTTCGCCGCCACATTTGGAGGACAACGCGCAAGGCAATGATGCGATCTTTTATGGCCGCAGCCGTTGTCACATCATTCAGAAGCCATGTGAAATCTCTCTCCGCCAAGTACCAGAGGTCGTCATAATCGGCGATCATATAATGCAAAATCTGGTCATCGTCATTGCGTTGGGGAAGCTTTTCGACGCGCCGCCAGTATAATCGGCGCCGTACTTCCGGATGGGCATTAAGGTCATCTTGCAGTGGTTTTTTGTTATTGCGATAATTGGAATTGTATCGGCGCAGGCGGGACAACCGCTCGATAGCTTCCGCAATCTGCACCGACGTTAACCCTATATATCCATCCGTGTGCAGGATGCGCTGGACCGTGACCAGCAACGGCTCATAGACCCAAAGAAACCGGTACGAAACCTTGCTTAGACATTGTGGGGCAGCGCCTTGAACCCAGGGTTCTTCTCGTGAAAGGCGGACGAGCAACGCCATCAGGGCCGGGAGGCGATCCATTGATATCGTTCGTATAATCTCCTTAAGCGTATAATCGATTCCACCGAATGTAGAGCTGCTTGATGGTTGAGCGAGACGAATCAGCATCTCCAATCCGGCTTCGTCAATTACGCACGGATAGAGCGTTCGGCAGAGGATTGCCGCCTCGGTGGCGCCCGGCGGCGGACCGGCCAATGCCGCATCAGCAAGAGTCTGAAGTTGTTGAGAGCTTCCAACTTCCTTTAAGGTTAAAATGGCAGCGTAGCGAGGGTTATGATGAGTCGTTGCTTTTGTCGCCACCGTTAAGACGGCTTCCGCGCAATCAATCAGTCTTCCATGCCGGACCATATCCAACATAAGTTCACATGCTTCATCGTGGATATCCGGGTCCAGGAGAACGCCGGCGATGTAGGGGGCGAGTCCCGGATCGGCAAGCCGGAGGAATTGGGCGGGGTCGAAGCTGTCCAGACGCCGCACCTTCCGGTCAACAAGCCTTTGAAGAAGCGTGATCCGTTCGGGCAGGGGGATCAAGCTTGGGTCGCCGTGCAAGAGCAGAATATCCGGGTCGGTTTCCAAAACTACCTTGCGGATCGTCGGAAACCATCCGGCCAGCCAAGCCGCGACCGGGGCCAGCGATGGCGGGATGACTCGAAGGCCGTGGCTGTTTAAAAATATCAGGCGATGCAATCCGACGAGTGGAAGATTGGCCTCTACGAGTCTGCTAAACCAGCAAGCGGCGAGATATTCGATGGTTTTGCGATGATGAAAGCGAACTTTCTCGAAGGCGGCTCCATCGAACAGGGGACGGGCAAAGAGGGCCTTCAGTTCTCCCGTTTTCCATGTCGGCAGGATATGTTTTGGATCAAGGGCGGAATTGTCGGCGGTGCCGGTCATGCTCGATTCGGGATGGGCGAAGGATAATTTCTTGGCAAGGATCGCGGCCGCAGCGAGAGTTTCGGCGCCTTCCTGTGCTCGTGTCCGGTCAAGTGGATCGTCTTGGGTTCGGCGCTGGTTCGGCTCATTAAGCTTCCTTGTAACGCTGAATTCCTGAAGATCAGACAGTGACCCCAGTCCTATGCGCTCGGCCCAATAGGCTATCAGGTCTTCCACATCCAGGGGGCGGCGTGCGAAACTCCATATATCGCGATTTTTGATTGCCTCTACGAAGGCGTCCGCCTCCTTGATGCGGGCGGCGGCGAGTTTGCGAACTTGGTCTTGCTGCAAAGGGGCTATCTGTACGACCAGAACAGGCTGTGGTTTATCGGCGCCATCTTTGTTTGCGAAAGTCTCCTCGCCATATATGGCAAAGCCATTTGCTGAGGCGTCTGCCGTCTCTACCTGCGTCGTGCCGGGTTCGGCAGATGCTGCTTTCGTTTTCTTGGGACTGACAGGCAGATGTTGCTTTATTAGCGTGCTGTCGGCTTCGCCACGCCATTCGGTGACTCGTGACGAAATGACTGTTCGGGCGCGGGCTACGTCATATCCCAAGGAGCGGGCGAAACTCCCAAGCGCCCGTTCAAATGCGTGAAAGTTCTTGAGGCGGCTCTCGTCGACGGCGTCGAGGAAGAAATACGCATCAACCGTGCTGTTCTTCCATTCATTGAACCGCGCAAGACTACCCTCAGATAGGATGTTGGTCAGTTCATTTTCAGCTAGATTTTCAAGACGCACGAAGAATGCATACTTATCCGTTGAGGCTAATCTATCAACCTGAGCCTCTAATTCCCAGGTTTTCCCGCTTCCCGCCTCTCCGAGAACAACTACCCGGCCATGGTCGAGAAGCTTTTCCCAGGTCCATTTCGAGTCGTGGCTGAGAAAGTCGTCGCTCAGATAGCTTCGTGCGGCTATCCCTTCCTGGTCTTGGCCAGGGTCGTATTTTACGAACTTTCTATCGAGCTGTATGAATTCTGGGCGCATCTACTAATTACCGGCGAGGATTGTTGCTCACGGTCACGTCATGATGGTCCTATGTTACTGCGGCCTGCAAGAGGAAGCTTTCTTGCAGGGTCAGCCGACAGCACCAGCCGCCGATATTATTCTCAAATTACGGGGACGCAATTACGGGCAATTACGGGGACACATTATACCGGGGGTCACTGATATTGACCGCTGTGAGTGAGCGTAGCGATGTCCCCGTAATTTCGCCTATTTGGCCGGCGGCGCGATCAGCTCCAGTTCCACCCGCAACGTTTTTGCCAATGCGCGCAGGGTGTCTAGCGAACCTTTCCGGCGACCGGTTTCGATTTGCGAGAGGTACAGTTTACCGATGCCCGCCGCTTGGGCCAGGGCGGCCTGGGTCAGGCCGCGATATCCGCGCAGCGTTTTGATCGGATTGGCGCCGTTTAAAACAGCGTTGACCACCTCGGACGGGAATGATTCCGAGCGGCGGGCCTCGGCGGCGTCGAACAAGTCTTCGTCCGACATGTCCTCGGCGAAGGGGCGCACCCGCTCCCACAGCGCCCACGGAATGACCGCATAGGCGGGTTTGCCGTTCTTGCCGGTAATTACTTGCGGTTTAACCATGACCGATCCTTAATCATAGGCGCCGCCACGCGGGGCAACCGCCATCACATGAACCAAAAGCGCGTCGCCGCGAAGCTCGTAAAGCACCCGCCAATTCCCGACCCGAAGCCGATAGCCTGATCGCCCCTTGAGCGCCCGAACATTGTTGTTGGGCGCGTAGGGGTCGGCGGCCAGGCGTTCAACCTTTCCCCGGATTGTCCGCGCCAGATTGGCGGGGATACGCCGCAGGGTGGCGAATGCTTCAGCGGAATATTCGATGCGCCATGCCATATACATAGTATAGCTGTTCGCTATATATAGTCAATAATCGAAGTCGCGCAAGACGGAGTATAAGGGATGGACCTCGGGTCTTTCACCGTGTCATTGTTCGCCGATGAGACAGGAGCGGGTGAGTGAATACAAAAGCCGATGACTGCGTGGTTCGCTTCGAGAACGTGGGGTTGCGTTACGGCCTGGGGCCGGAAGTGCTCCAGGACATTTCGTTGTCCATGACGGCAGGCTCCTTCCATTTCCTTATCGGCGCCAGCGGCGCCGGCAAGTCTTCGCTGCTCAAGCTGATGTATCTGGCCCTGAAGCCGTCGAGGGGCCTGATATCCATGTTCGGCCGCGACATCGCCGTTACCGGACGCCGGGAACTGCCGGCTCTGCGCCGGCGGATCGGCGTTGTTTTCCAGGAATTCCGCCTCCTGCCGTATCTGTCCGCCTTTGACAACGTGGCTCTGCCGCTGCGCGTGGCCGGAGTCAAGGAGAACGACATCCGCAAACATGTGGTGGAGCTTTTAAGCTGGGTCGGACTCAAAGATCACCTGGAAGCGCGGCCTCCGACCATGTCCGGCGGGCAACAGCAAAGAGTAGCCATCGCCAGGGCGATCATCGCCAGGCCGAAGCTGCTGCTTGCCGACGAGCCGACCGGCAACGTCGATGACCAAATGGCGTTGCGCATCATGCATTTGTTTGAAGAACTCAACAAGCTGGGGACCACCATCGTCATCGCCACCCACAATGAATCTCTGGTCAGACGCCTCGGCCATCACTGCATGCGCCTGGAAAAAGGCAATCTGGAGATGAACGCCAAGATTTCTTCGGTATTCGGATTAACCCCTGAGACTGTAACCTGATGTTGACGCGCCGCACGGACCTTCCTCTTGACAGCGACTCCTTGAGCCGGTTTTTGCCGTGGTTGATCGCCTTTATGGTTTTTCTGGCGGTGATGACCCTGGCCGGGGTGATGGCGCTGAACGCAACGGCGTCGCGCTGGAACAAGGGCATAAGCGGCGCCCTTACCGTTCAGATTGCGCCTCTGGAAACCAGCGTCGAGAAGGAAGAAATGCGCCTACAGGCGGCGCTGACCGTTCTGCACGCGACCCCCGGCGTCGCCGATGCGAAGATCATCAGCGACGCCGAGATCATGGCCCTGCTGGAGCCGTGGCTGGGCGCCCTCGGCAAAGCCAAGGATTTGCCGCTTCCCCACCTCATTGATGTTGAACTGGAAGACGGCGCCGACCCGGATACGGCGGCGCTGACCAGGCGGCTGGAGGCGGCGGCGGCGGGCGCTTCCATCGACGATCACAGAATCTGGCTCAAAAGACTGATCAACCTTATCCGCACGGTGGAGGGACTGGCCGCCGCCGTGCTGGCGCTGGTTTGCCTTTCCACCGTAGGCACCGTCATTTTCACCACCCGCACCGGTCTGGCGATTCATCGCGAAGCGATAGAGGTCCTGCACCACATCGGCGCCCAGGACTCCTATATCGCCGAGCAGTTCGCCACCCGCGCTCTGATGCTGGGGCTACAGGGGGGCGGCATCGGGCTGGCGCTGGCCATACCCTCGCTGCTTGGGATCGGCCATCTGGCGACGCAAATGGAGACCGGGCTTCTTCCCGACTTCTCGTTGAGCGCGCTGCACTGGGCGGTTCTCGCCGGCCTGCCGCCGGCGGTGGCCGTAATCGCCATGCTGACCGCCCACCTGACCGTAACCAAAACACTGATCAAGATGATCTGACGATGCTCTATCGACGACCATATAAGTTCAGACGATTTTTTATCGGCTTGTCGGCGATCATTATTATTGCCGTCATCGCTTGGGGGATCGGCTTGTTTGCCTTCGCCGCCGCCATCCCTGTCCGGGTCGAAGACGCCGCCACCCGCACCGACGCCATCGTCGTTCTGACCGGCGGCAGCGGGCGGTTGAGCGAAGGCCTGGAACTGTTGGCCGGGAAGTTTGCCGACAAGCTGTTTGTCTCCGGCGTTTATCGCGGCATTGATGTCAACAAGCTGCTTGAGCTTTCACAGCGCGCGCCCGAAGGGTTCAAATGCTGCGTCGAAATCGGCTACAGCGCCGATGATACCACCGGCAACGCCGCCGAGACCGCCGCCTGGGCGCGACGGCACGGGATCAACTCGCTTCGCATCGTCACCTCAAGTTATCATATGCCGCGCAGCCTGCTGGAATTCCGCGAGGCGCTGCCTGACGCCGTATTCATTCCCCACCCGGTGTTTCCCACGCACGTCAAGCGCGACCTGTGGTGGATATGGCCGGGGACCACCGGCCTGATCATCGGCGAATACAACAAGTTTCTTCTTGTCCGCCTGCGCATGCTCGGCGTGACGCTGCTGGTAAAAGGATAGACCTTGATGAAAGTCTTCCGTTCGCTGGTTTTCAATGCTTTCATGGCGGCATGGACGATTATCCATATGATCGTCCTTTGCTTTTTCCTGCCTTTTCCCCGCAGTGTCGTGCTCAAGGGGGCGAGCCTGTGGGCGAGAATTATTTTCGGCGGCCTCAAACTCATCGTCGGCCTCGATTACCGGGTCGTGGGACGCGAGAATATCCCTAAAGGTCCGGTCATTTTCGCCGGCAAGCACCAATCAGCCTGGGATACCGCCATCTTCAATATTTTGATCGACGAACCGGCCTATATCGTAAAACGGGAACTGCTGTGGGTTCCCCTCTATGGCGCCATCATCCGCAAAATGGGAGTCATCGCGGTAGACCGCAAGGCCGGCGCCGGCGCCGTCAAGGCGATGGTGCGCGGCGCCAAGCGCGCCCTCGCCGACGGACAACAGATCGTCATCTTCCCCGAAGGCACGCGGGTCGCGCCGGGAGAGCATAGAGACTATCTGCCGGGAGTGGCCGTCGTCTACAAGCAAACAGGCGTTCCGGTGACGCCGGTGGCCCTGAACTCCGGCCTGTTCTGGAGCCGCCGAAGCTTCATCAAGCAGCCGGGAACGATAACCATCGAATTCCTGAAGCCGATACCGCCGGGACTCGATAACAGGGAGTTTCTGGAACGGCTGAAAAACGACATTGAAACCGCGACCGACCGTCTGCTATCAACCGCCGTAAAATAGCGCAACCGCTTTACGTTGACATAGCGTCGGCTTGCCTCTATTTTCCGCGCCTCTGCCGCTCTACGGACGCGGGCGGACGGAACAAGAGGATTTGGACCATGAAAATAAGAAACTCACTGAAGTCGGCAAGGTCACGCGATAAAAACTGCCGTATCGTTCGGCGGCATGGCCGCCTCTATGTGATCAACAAGCGCAACCCGCGCCTCAAGGTAAGGCAGGGCTAATAGCCCTCGGGCAGTTTGTGGGCTACGCCCTTGTGGCAATCGATGCAGCTCATGTTTTCTTCTTTGGCCGCCGTCATCGCGTTCTTGGCGTCCTCGGACTGCCTGTGAGAATCCATAGCCTCGAACGAGTGGCAGTTTTTGCACGCCTTGGAGCCGTCGGCTTCAAACTCCGCCCACACGGTTTGCGCCAGCTCAAGGCGTTTGGCCTCGAACTTCTCGGAAGTATCCACATCGCCGAGGATATTGTGATAGAGCTTGTGCAGGGCCGCGATTTTACCATAAACGCGGCCATACCAGGATTTGGGAATATGGCAGTCCGCGCATTCCACCCGCACGCCGGTGCGGTTTGAATAGTGGATGGTCTGTTTGTATTCCTGATAGACGTTCTGCTCCATCTCATGGCATGAAATACAGTATTCAAGGCTCTCGCTTTTATCAAAGAGCATGCCGGAGCCGCTGAGGAATAAAATACCGGCGACGCCTCCGGCGACAAAAATGCCGAGCCATGCGAATTTGCTTTTCGGCAGCCGAACCCGTCCCGACTGATCAATTGACATGGAAACCTTTTCTTTCAAAAACCGTCGACAATTCAAGCCTGGAGCTTTATCTCCACGGCCTCCAGGGGGATTTCCAGGGGATAGGTGTCGTCCTCGTAACCGTCGCCGCCGCGAGGGCCGTGGGTAAAGACGAAGAATTCCGAGTCTTCAAGAGCGATAATGGCGTGTTTTTCGAGGGCCTCCGTCAACAGCAGGTCGCCCGGTTCCAGGATGCCGGCGACGACCGGGGCATCTCCTGTCTGGGTCAGAGACTTGAGCCGTCCCGATTGCAGATAAATCCACTGCACCGTATTCTTGTGGTAATGATTGCCGCGCACCACTCCTTTATTGGAACGGATAATCGTGACCGCATCCAGGGGGACCTTGGCCAGAATATCGGTGATGGATCCCCGATTGTCCGTGAAGACCGGCGCGGGTTTTGAATGCTGCATGGAAGGCTCCTTGGCGGTATGTTATAGCCGAATGATCACGGGCGTGGAAACGGGCATTATAATGAGGCCGGATCGGGAATGGGGATGAATATTTTGGAGAATGCCGCAATGCTGTCGGTAGTCATTCCCACCTACAACGAGGTCGAAAACATCGGCCCGCTGGTCGACCTCATTTATGATGAGCTTGCGGGGATTGATATTGAAATCCTGGTGGTGGATGATAATTCTCCCGACGGAACTTCCGATGCGGTTCGCGAGTCCCAAAAAAAACATGCCGCGCTACGTCTTGTTTTACGGACGGAGGACCCCGGACTGGTTCAGTCGATACAGGCGGGAATCGACGCCGCCCAGGGCGAGGTGGTGGTTTGGATGGACGCCGACTTTACCATGCATCCCGGTTATCTCCGCGCCTTCCTTTCAGAAATCGGGAAAGGCGCCGACGTCGTTATCGGCTCGCGCTACGTCGCCGGCGGGGGGATCAAGGGCGCCGGGAAGGATGGCGGGCGCAATACGTTCCGACAGTTCCTTGAAAATGTATTCGAGAGCGAGGATTCTCTGTTGGCCATTATGGTTTCCCTGTTCGGCAACTTTGTTATTCGCCACCTGTTTAATCCGCAGTATCGCGATTACACCAGCGGCTTCTACGCCGTTCGCCGCCCCCTTCTTCGCACCCTTCGCCTCAAAGGCAAATACCTGGATTATTGTATTTCGTTTCTTGTCGAGGCCTACCGCGCCGATTTGGCGATCTCCGAGATTCCGGTCGTTATGTCAACGCGCGCCAAAGGCGTCTCGAAGACGGCGCTGACCGTCAACAGCCTTGCCTGGGCGGCGTGGCATTGTTTCAAGACGATTCTGCGCCTGACGTTCCGCCGTTAGAGCGCCCGCGCCGCGCAATAGACGTTCCAGTCGTCGGCCCCAGGCTCCCCGGCGCCGCCCCATGGCCTGATTTCTACAGGCGTCAGCCCGGCGCTTGCCAGGAAGCGCAGGATTTCTTCCTTGAAGAAGTAACGCACCCGATGCGCTTCCTTTATGTTGGCGACGGCGCCTGTTTTTATATCCTCAATCGAAAGATCATAGTTCACGACGACGGTATTGGTCTTTGCGTCACGGCTTGGTTCGGAGATTCGCGTGATAATGACATCATCGGTCTGCACGCGCTTTTCCCTGGTTTCCGGCGGCTTTGAAAGAACGCCCGGCCCGTGCCAGAAATCAAACAGCACGACGCCTTTCGGGTTCAGATGCGCTCGCGCCGTCGCCAGCGCGTTGATGACTTCCTCGTCGCTGATCTGGTAGCACAGGCTGTGGAACAGAAATGCCGCGAGGTCGAAACGCTTTCCCTCAAGCCGGATGTTTCTCGCGTCTCCCCGGCGAAAAACCATCCTTTTTGCAATATCTTCAGGCAGGCTTTTTCGGCGCCGTTTTGCGCCTTTTATCATCGGCCCGCTCAGGTCGATTCCGGTGACCGGGAAACCGGCCTCGGCGAAGGCCTCGGCATGCGCTCCGGTACCGCAGCCGAGGTCCAGAATGGTTCGCGCCGTCGGGTGCAGGAAGGCAAGACGACTTATGACAAAGTCAACCTCGCCTTTATAATCCTTGTCCCGGTAGATCAGGTCATAGTACCGGGCGTAATCCTGAAAAACGGTCATATCGCTCCTTTTATCGGTTTCGGCTGACGGCGACGGTAACCTTGTCCAGTTGGATCAAATCGGCTGTCGATTCCCGAAATTCTTCAGGCAGGCCTTGGATATCGTTCGTTCTGTTAAAAACGGCATAGCGCCAGTCGATGTCCTTCAGGGAATGCCAGACATTATTGATTCTGACGCCGCCGCGCCAAATATTGTATTCGCTGTCGTCGGGGAACAGGCGATCATCGACCAAAGAGTCATAGGAACGCACCGCCGACCACTGAATCGTCAGCCGCGTGCCGTATTCGGGCATGCGCATCCTGTATGTCCACAGTCGTTTTTGGCCGGGGGCCAGCGGCAATGCCAGGATTCGGCGACGATCATCGATCAGGGCGGCCTCTTCCTTCTTGGCCAGCCGTTCGACATCGGCTTCTCTGACCATGGCGACGGCGGCCAGCGCCAGCACGGGCAGGGCCAAAGCCTTGACCGTCGCCGCGCCCCCGCAGCGATACAGCCAATAAAGGCCGACAGGAATGAAACTGACGCTTGACACCAGATACTTGGGATTAGGAAGCTTGACGTAGGCGACAATGCCGAGGGCGAAAACCGTCAGCACTATTACCGCCGGCGGCGCTGCCCAACCAAGGAAAGACGGGTCGGAACGGCCCTGCCGAAGGCGGATAATCAACGCGGCGCCGATAACCATGAACAAGCCGAAAGCCGTCGCCGCCGGGAACCATGCCCCCCTGATCAATGCCGTAAGACCAAGCCCCGTCGGCGCCGTCCCCAGCGATTCAGGGTCGAGAAAGACGGAGACCTGGAAGGCAAACATCTTGCCGATCACCCGATGCGTAAACTTGCCGTCCATGATCAAGGAGGCGAGTTCAAGGCCCAGAGCGAATCCTAACAGGAAAAATCCGCCGAATACCATGGCTTGGCGCAGAGTCAGGCGACGGACCATCAAGGCGGCAAGCAGCCCGGCGCCGGCGGCCAGGGTCCAGGAAAAGTACTCCATCTCAATGGTATAAGAAACGGCGGCGATGAAGCCGAACAGCACCCACGGGCTGCGGCGTCCCGCATCCACGGACTCCAGCGCCCGCAACCCGGCCACAAAGAAGATCACTGCCGCCAACGGCCCGAAGGATTGGTTGTTGAGCAGGAGAAGGCTGTACTGCCAGACCGGCTGATAAGCGAAGATGCTGAAACCGATAGCCAGCGCTATCGGCAACGGCGCCTCCGGCAAGCGACGGAGAAGAAGATATATGGCCGATCCGGTCATAACAAGGCAGGCGCTGCGGCTGAGAAGATAAAAGGCCTGGGGGTCGGTCAGGGTTTTTACCATAAGCTCCTGAGCCGGGAGGAAGCCGAACGGGTCAGAAAGCCGGTAAACCGCCCAGCTTAGAAGCTGAAACGGGACGCCCGGATGGACATACAGATTGAAGTGGGAGCGCCGTCCCTTGCCGACATGTTCCAGCCATTGATCTATGTTGAGGGCGTGGCCGAGAGAGAGATTGGCGACTTCGTGGGGACTGTGCCAGTACGCCGGATCAATCACGAAGACGGCGTAGGCCCAAAACACCCCTAAGGGAGCCATTATCAGCAGCCATGGGCGGCATGTCATGTTTATTTTCCAAACGCCGGTCATGCGGCGCGCCGGTTGATCTTCAGCAATTTAAGCGCCCCGGCGGCTTTCGCCCCCAGTTCGACAAGGGATCGGGTCCGTAGAGCCGACCGAAGGATATAGCGGAGGCGGAAGTAAAAGCGCCGATAGGCCCATTTTTGAAGCTTCACCAGTTCCCTGAGGCTCAAATGTTCCTCCCAATGATCAACAATAAACCCCGGCCTGGGATCGACCACCCATTCTTCCCAGCGGTCGGCCCGGATGATGCCCTTGGCGGCGGCTTCTTCATAGAGTTCCGTATTCGGGTAGAGGGTGAGGATCGAGAACTGGGCATAGTCGGGATCAAGACTGATCAGAAAATCAATATTCTTTCGCACATCAGGGGCGTTCTTCTCAAACGGCAGGCCGATGATGAAATCGGCTACCGTGAGAATGCCGAGTTCGTCGCACCATTGGAAAGCCTGCCGTATTTTTTCGACCGTGGTTCCCTTCTTTAACGCCGAAAGGCCCTCGTTCGTCCCCGTCTCGACGCCGAAAGATATCATCCTGAGGCCGTTATTGCGGGCGCGGCGCAGTGATTCGCGGGTCACCCCGTTGACCCGTCCCCGGAAATCCCAGACGAAGTTCATTTCCCGGCGTTCAATCCCGTCGCAGAACGCCAGAACCTTCTTTTCGTTGATGTTGAACAGGTCGTCATAGAATCGGAACTCTTTGTATCCCATTTTCCGGCAGGCCTCGACCTCGTCAAGAACGTGATCTACCGAGCGCGGACGATAGCGTTTATAGGGAACATCGCAGAATGTGCATTGGTAGGGACAGCCCCTGGAACTTAAAATCGTCGCCAGATCATCGGTGACGCCGAGGATGTTTTGGTAGCGGATGTGGCGGATGTAGTTACGATCCGGGATAGGGATTGCATCGATGTCCTCGATGTAGGCCGGCGGCAAGGTGATCCTGGCCAGGAACCGTTTATCCTGAAATTTATGTTCGCGATAACGCTCTACGGATTGCCTGGTATAGACGCCGAGGATAGTGGTGAAATCTTCTTTACGTTCAATAGCCTCGATCAGTTCGGCGAAGGCGATCTCGCCCTCGCCGACAATGATTGAATCAAATTGCGGAAGCGTCGCCGCCTCGAAGGGAAAGGCAATGGGATGATGGCCGCCGAGGCATATATGGGCGTTGCCCGCCGTCTCGCGAACCGTCATCGCCGCCTTGCACACATCGACAAGCGAGATGGTGAAACTTGTTATCCCGACTACGTCCGGCTGAATTTCCGCTACGCGCCGTTTCAGATCGTCGTGACTGATTCTTTCTCCGACGCAATCCAGAAAAAAGAATCGATGGCCGGACGTGTTCGCCTCGGCGTAGGTCAAAACGTAAAGCATTCCAAGCGGCGGGAAGTCGCCGAAATCTTCGGCGTCCAGAAATCCGTCACCCTGCTCATCAGGATTTTCGATGACCGTGTTCTCGGACGGCGGATTGATAAAAAGAATCTTCATGCGGTGGTTTATACCATCGGCCTTGATAATTGATCTATGAACCAACGGTCATTGATATTGACCGTTGATATCACACATACGCAAAACCGTCTTGGCCGGCCCCCGGATCAAGTCCGGGGGCCGTGTATGACAGAGGGGTTCGTTTTGAGTCATCTACCCCCTCTAACTCCCCCTTAAAACAAGGGGGAGAAATTTTCCTGCACGCTTTCACCCCCTTGCTTTCATTGAAACATTTACATTCTGCCGTCGGCGCCGACCGCAGTTTGTCTGGCTCTTTTGATCTCTTCCTCAAGGTCCCTGAACGCCTTTGAGGAGCGCGGGTCTCCTCTGGTCGCCGGGGCAGCGCCCACGGTCAGGGGCCTCTCGCCCGCCGGCTCGGCGGGAGCGGCCTGAGGGGCCGCCGTTTGAAGGGGCGCAGCGGCGGCGACTCTTACCCGCCCGTTCCACACCACATCCTTGCCGATGGCGTAGATTTTACAATCGACGCCGCTATCGCCGGCATCCTGTCGGCAAAAATCAAGGGCCTCGGCCTTGGCGTCCGAATTGAGGCAGGCGCCTTTCTCTTTGCAATAAAAATGGCCGCTGTGCCTGCCGTCATTTGATACGGCGAAGGCCAGAGGCTCCGGCCGACCCTGGTATTGCCGGAAATTTTCATTGGTTTCCACGGTCATTGTCAGCGGGCCGTTGCCCATGAGGGGCGATATTTCCGATAACTGTAATCCCTGGTCGCCGGCGACCATCACCCGCCCGTTCCACACCACGTCTTTTTCAATTGCGTAGATTTTGCAATCGGCGGCGCCGCCGCCGGCGTCCTGCCGGCAAAAGTTGAGGGCTTCATTTTTGCCGTCGATGCCCTGGCAGGTTCCCTTAACCTTGCAATAGAACAAGCCTTTATGTTTGCCGTCGATTGAAACGGCAAAGGCGAGAGGTTCTTGCAGCTTCAGGTATTTTACGATGGTTTCATTGACCTCCGGCGACAGCAGCAGAGGACCGCTGCCGATCATGGATGGAGCGGCCTGTTGCCGCCATTGAGGCGATACAGTCGGAGAGCCGACGCCGACTGCGGGCAAAACGGCCTGTTGCGGCCCTTGGGACGACACGACCGACACTGTTCCGTTCCACACGACTTTACGGCCCATGGCGTAGAGTTTGCAGGACCCGCTTCCCCGTGGAGTGCTGTCGTTACAGTAGTTGAGGGCTTCATAATTGGCGCTCGCCCCCAAACAGGCGCTCTTTTCATTGCAAAAATACCAGCCGCTGTACTTGCCGTCGGGCGAGACGGCGAAAGCCAGGGGGTCGGGCAGATTCAGGTAGCTCTTGAAGTTATTATCGACTTCCGGGGCCAGCGCCAGGGGGCCGCTGCCGACAATGGTTGATCCGGTGGTCTGGCATGAGGCCATTGCCGCCGCCATGGTCATAACGGTTGAAAGCCGTTTCCACTCAAGCATTATTCTTACCTTTCTCTTTCAAGGATGCCAGCGCGCCTTCGAGGTTTTTGATCTCGTTATTCATTTTGACGCCTTGGGAGGCCAAATCCCGCAAGTCGGCGACGGCCTTTTCGGTCTGGCCGTAATCGCCGATCTTCAGATAGGCGAGACCCGCCTTATAAAAGGAGTCGCGGGCGGCCTGCAATTCGCCGCCGTTATAAAAAGTCGCCCCCATGTTGTAGTGGGAGAATCCGTTATCCGCGTCCAGATCAACGGCCATCTGATAGGCGGCCAGGGCGCGGTCGTGGTTGCCGCGCAGGGAGTTCAAATAGCCCAGTCCGGCCAGGTATTCGGAACTTGACGGATTCATGGCGACGGCTCGGACAAGCGAGGCGTCGGCGCCGTCAAGATCGTCAAGCTTGATCTGCATGCGTCCTTTCAGGAAGTGCATGTCGCCGTTTTGGCCGTTGAGGGCGAGCGCATTGTCGGCATAGGCGAGGGCGTTGGCGTAATCGCCCTCGTCCGCCAGATGATGAGCATACAGACCATAACTTTCAGGCTCTCCGGGGGCGATGCGGATCAGGGCTTCGTGGAGCGTGATCATGTTCTTGCCCTTGAACTGGCCGCCGTTGATGGCGGCGAGCAGGGACTGTTTTTGCTCTCCGGCGGATTTTTTCGACAACCCGGCGATGAAGTCATTGATCGGCAGAGCCTTGTCCTTTTTTGTCCGCACGGCGACATTGACCGGCGCTACCGGGTCTTCCAATACGGCAATGCTGTTATCGGGAATGGTCGTCACCAGGTGACGGGCAAGATTATCGAGCACCTTGAACAGGGTTTCTTCCTGAAGATTCAAGGCGGCGTCCAGGACGCCGCTGGCGATGCCGATCAGCGACATGGGGACCGATCCACCGCGTGAGATCGATTCATATGATCCTTCCCATAAGGGTTCTCCCGTATCGGCGCGGACCATCTGCAATTCGGCGCCGACGGCAACGCTTGAGTAGAGGCCCAGGAACCGCTTTCCGTATTCGGTGACGTTCCCGACAATCAGAGCGTCGCAGTTAAGCCTTTCGCCGACCAGCGCGGTATTTTTGCGGTCGGCTTCGCTCATGTCCTTGAGCACGAAATCAACGCGGGGAATTTCCACGTCTCTTTTGCCGTGAGGCGATAAATGGGCGTAGAAGGAGCGACGAACCACCTCGGTTTGGTCGATGGTGATGCCGGCGTTATCGGCGCCGCCGTCTTCGATTTTGGTTAAAGGCAGAATGGCTACGCACTTGGGAGGGTCGGTCTTGTAGGAATCATAGACATGAAAGGTCAAACCTGAAAACGGGTTGCCTGCTTTGCGGCTGCCGTCCCCGGAATCGACATAGGACGGCGCATCGCACGCGCCCAACAAGGCGGCGAGCGCCAGAATGCGAATGCCGGCGGGAACGCTGTTTTTCATCCGTCTCCCATATGACATTTTGTGTATGAACTCAACCTGAACCGGCGATTCTCCCGATCAATTATAGGGATCGGCGGCGTCGCGCAGGCCGTCGCCGAGGAAGTTGAACCCCAGCACGGTAATGATAACCGGCAGCATCGGCAGCATCAGCCACGGATAGAGGGCCACCGCCTCGATATTCTGGGCCTCGGACAGCAGTACGCCCCAACTGGTTACCGGCGGACGCAGTCCCAGCCCGAGGAAACTCAGCGCCGTCTCGCCCAGGATCATCGACGGCACGGACAGCGTCACCGAGGCGATCAGGTGGCTCATGAAGTTGGGCAGCAGGTGGCGGCCGATGATGCGTCCCGGCCTGGCGCCCATCAGCCGGGCCGCCGAGCAGTAGTCCTCCTCGCGCAGCGCCAGCAGCTTGGAGCGCACGGCGCGGGCCAGCCCCGGCCAGTCGAGAAGTCCGAGAATGACCGTGATGCCGAGGTAGATCAGGATCGGACTCCAGGTGATCGGCAACGATGCCGACAACGCCATCCACAACGGCAATTCGGGCAGGGATCGCAGAATCTCGATAATGCGCTGGATGACGATATCCGCCCAGCCGCCGAAATAGCCGGCTATGCCGCCGATGACGATGCCCAGTATGAAGCTGATGGAAATGCCCAACAGCCCCACCGTCAGCGAAATGCGTCCGCCGTAGAGCAGTCGTGACGCTATGTCGCGGCCCAGACGGTCGGCGCCGAGCAGGAACATGGTCCCGTTCTCGGCCGGGCAGACCAGATGCAGGTTGCCTTTGAACAGCCCCCAGAACTCGTAATTGTCGCCCGCGCACAGGAAACGCAGGGGATAGACCGTGGTCTTGTCCTCCGTGTACTCGCGCTTGAGGGTCTCCATGTTCAGTTTGTAATCGAGGCGGTAGACAAACGGCCCGATCAACGATCCCTCGTGGATCATATGAAGTTTCTGCGGCGGCGCGTAGATAAATTCGGTGTTGCGGCTGTGCAGCTCGTAGGGCGCCAGGAACTCGGTAATCAGGATCGAGAAATAACTCAACAGGATGATGACCCCCGCTGTTACCGCCAGCTTGTGGCGCTTGAAGCGCCACCACATCATCTGGAACTGCGACGCCATGTAGTAGCGTTCCTGCTCGGGCGTCAGCTTTTCCGCCGTGAGGGGGTCGAAGGGATCATGCGAGACGTAGTGGGCGAGGGGATCGCTCATCGCTTGGCGTCTCCTTGCAGGCGGATGCGCGGATCGAGAACCGTCAGCAGCAGGTCGGACAGGAACATGCCGACCACCGTCAGCAGGGCCAGGAACATAAGGAACGAGCCGGCCAGATACATGTCCTGGCTTTGCAGGGCGGACAGCAGCATCGGCCCGGTCGTCGGCAGCGACATCACCATCGAGACAATCACCGAGCCTGATACTATTTGCGGCAGCATGTTGCCGATGTCGGCGATGAAGGGGTTAAGCGCCATGCGCAAAGGATATTTCATCAGCAACTTGCCGTTAGGCAAACCCTTGGCGCGCCCGGTGACTACATATTGCTTTTGCAGTTCATCCAGCAGGTTGGCGCGCAGACGCCTGATCATGCCGGCGGTTCCCGATGCGCCGATAACCAGCACCGGAACCCACAGGTGTTCAAGGACCGACAATGCCTTGCCGACGCTCCATGGCTTGTCCATGTACTCGTCGGCCATCAGGCCGCCGATAGAGGTGCCGAAATAGACGTTGGCCAGATAAAGCAAAATCAGCGCCAGCAGGAAGTTGGGCGTCGCCAGTCCGAGGAAGCCGATCAGGGTCAGCGAGTGGTCGCCCCAACTGTATTGATGAGTCGCTGAATAGACGCCGATGGGAAACGCAACCAGATAGATGAACAGAATAGTGGAGAAGTTCAACAGCATCGACAGCCACAACCTGTCGCCGATCACCTTGTTGACCGGCAGGTTGTATTCAAACGAATAGCCCAGGTCCCCCTGCATCAGGCCGCCGGCCCAGATGAAGTACTGCTCGATCATCGGTCGGTCCAGGCCGTAGTGGTGACGCAGAAACTCGATCTTTTCCTTGTTCACCATTTCGCCCTGGCTTTCCAGCTCGGCGATGTAGCTGGTCAGGTAGTCGCCGGGGGGAAGCTGGATGATGATGAACACCAGCACGCTGATCACGACCAGCGTCATCAGCATCATCAATATCCGGCGGGCAAGATAGTTGATCATGGACTTTTATTTCTTCTCCGCAAACCAGAAGGTGTCGGGACGGTAGATGCCGAAGTGGGCGCCGGGGTCCCAGTTATAGATGCCTTCTTCAGGCACGTTGCGCAGGCGATCAGCGACCACCACCGGCTGCAATACGCTTGAGATCAGGCCGATGGAGAACAGCTGATCGGCATGGATAGCCAGCATTTCATCCCAGATATCCTCTTTTTGCTTCTGATCGACGGCGTCGCGCCAGGCCCTATCGAGGCGGGCCAGCTTCCTGGCCTCCTCCAGGTCGGGCGCTTCTCCGCCCTTGCCGCCGCTTTCGAAGTTGAGGCCCCACTTCGGCCATTGTAATTGTTGCTGGCTGGTCGGCGCCAGTTCCTGAGGGGTGGAGTCGGCGGAAGCGATGCCGTTCTCCAGGCCGGACCATACCGAGACCAGCGTCGAGCCGGCGAAAACGCGATTGCGGAATACCTCGCGTTGCAGCGGCTTGGAGTAGAGCTTGATGCCGGCTTTGAGCCAACTATCGTGGATCAACTCCAGCACGTCCGTCTGCTCGGAGGACGCGCCGACGGTCTCGACGATAATCTCAATCGGGCGACCGTCGGGCAACAGGCGGATGCCGATGTCGTTGCGCTTGGCGAGACCCAGCTCGTCCAGCATCTTGTTGGCCCTGGCCAGGTCAAAGCGCGTCCACATGGTGGTGTACTCCGGCTTGTAGAGTCGGCTGCCGGGCAGCACGGTGTTGTTGCCTTCTTGGGCCAGACCGAAATAGATCACCTTATTGATCTCGTGACGGTCGATGGCCAGCGACAGCGCCCGGCGAAAATCGACGGCGCGCATCAGCTTGCGCCACTCGGGATCGGCGGCGTTGAGGTTGGGGTGCAGCGCCAAATGCGCTCCCTTTGCCGACGGCCACAGGCGCACCTTGAAGCCGTTGCGCTTTTCGCCCTGCTTGAGAAGGGTGTAGTTGTTGAATTGAAGGTCGCGGGCCTGCAGATCGGCGTCTCCCGAGCCTGTCTTGGCGGCGATCAGTTTACTGTCGGTGATGGTCATCGCCGCTTCGTCGATGTAGGGAAGCTGCCGTCCGTTTTTATCGACGCGGTAGTAGTAGGGGTTGCGCTTGAAAATAAAGCGCTCCGCCGGCGGCTTGGTTGACAGAACCCAGGGTTGCAGGCTGGGCAGCTCCGGGTTGGAATTTTTGTACTGGTGACTCATCAGGGTTTGCAGGGCCGCCCAGTTGCGCTGGCCATACTCCTTGATCAATTTCTCAAGCTCGGCGGCGGCGGCGTAGCGGGCGTGGAAGCGCTTCAGGTAATGAGCCGGTTTGTAGATATATTCGGGACCGGCGCCGGCCAGCGCCGGCAGAAAGAAGGGATTGGGCTTTGACCATGCGTAGCGCACCGTGGTCTCGTCAATGACCTGAAAGGCGGGGGCTTCGTCGTCTACTTTCATGCTCATGGGAGGCCCCGTCGGCGACATTTCCTTATTCAGGATAATGTCTTCCCAGTGGTAGCGGAAGTCTTCCGAGGTAAAGGGCCGGCCATCGGACCACTTGTGTCCCTTGCGCAGATACATGGTGAATATCCGGCCTTCCTCGATATCGATTTTTTCCAGGATGTCCGGCTTCAGGGCGTATGTCTTGTCATAGCCGACCAGACGGGCATAGCCGTAGACTTCCATCATGCGGGTGTCCTTGGCGCCGGACATCAAAAGCCTGAGCGTGCCGCCGTGGCGTCCCGGCTCCATCTTCGGGCCGTCCATGGCGACAACCGCCGGGTTTTCCGGCAATCTGTCCTGCACCGGCGGCATTTTACCCGAGGCTACGTCATCGCTGAAATACGGCGGCTCAATGTATTCGCCGGCTTGCGCCGCAGTCACGGTCAGGGACAGCATCAGGGCTATGACGGCGCGCTTGTTCATCAGGCGGCGGCTCCCGATTTCGGCATGGCGTGGGCGCGCACGAGGTGGCCTCCGCCCAGATCAATAAAGCCGGCGTCTTCGCCGCTTCGGATGTTGAACGGCGCCGGCCAGGCGTCGGGATCGGAAGCCTTGCCTTCCGCCAGTGCCGAGAAGTCGAGGCGATGCTCCGGGTCCGGAAACGGCGCCGCCGACACCAGGGCTTGAGTATAGGGATGAACGGGGTTTTCAAACAGCAGGTCGCACGGCGCGATCTCGACGATCCGCCCGGCGCACATAACGGCGATGCGGTCGGCGATGTAATTGACCACCGCCAGATTGTGGGAGATGAACAGGTAGGTAAGCCCCAGCTCATCCTGCAAATCTTTCAGCAGGTTAAGAATTTGCGCCTGGATCGAGACGTCGAGAGATGAAACCGGCTCGTCGCAAATCAACAGTTTCGGCTTGAGGGCCAGAGCGCGGGCGATGCCGATGCGCTGGCGCTGGCCGCCGGAGAAGCTGTGCGGGTAGCGGTTGAGAAAGCGCGGGTCAAGCCCGGCCAGATTCATCAGTTCGATCGTCATTTCCCGGCGGTAGGCCGCATCGCCGATATTGTGGATGACCAGCGGTTCGCTGAGGATGTCGAAAATGGTCATTCGCGGGTTAAGCGACCCGAAAGGGTCCTGGAACACATATTGAAATTTACGCCTGAGCGGCGCCAACTCGGCGTCGTTCAGCTCCAGCAGGTTTATCTGATTGCCGTTGTCGCAAAACAGCACCTTGCCGCTGTCGGCGTTGATCGCTCTCATGATGATCTTGGACAGGGTAGTTTTGCCGCAGCCGCTTTCGCCCACCAGGCCCAGGCATTCGCCGTGCTTTACCTGGAAGCTCACATCGTCCACGACCCTGGCGTTTTCACAGCGGCTTGATCCCAGGAAGCCGCCTTTTTTGCGAGTGGTGAAGCACTTGGATACGTCCTGTACATCCAGCAACGGCGTGGCGGCGGTCTTGATTTTTCCAATATAGTTCGGGTCGGCGACCAACAGATGGCCGGTCTTGTGGGTGATTTCGCGCAAGGGGATCAGCCGTTCGCCCGGCTTCATGTTGAAACGGGGGACGGCGGCCAGCAACGCCTTGAGGTAGGGATGAGTGGGAGTGCGGAAGATATCCTCAAGCGTCCCGCTTTCCACAATATTGCCGTTATAGGCGACGAACACCTCCTCGGCGACATTGGCGACCACGCCCAGATCATGAGTGATGATCAGCACCGCCATTCCCAACTCCGCCTGTAGGTCTTTGAGCAATTTAAGAATCTGCGCCTGGATGGTGACGTCAAGCGCCGTGCTCGGCTCATCGGCGATCAGCAGCGCCGGACGGCAGACCAGGGCCATGGCGATCATCACCCGCTGGCGCAGCCCTCCCGACAGCTCGAAGGGGTAGGCATTCAAAGCCTCGTCCGGGTTGGGGAAGCCGACCAGCCGGAGCATTTCGACGGTAGTCTTAAGTCCCTCGGCCTTGCTCATGTTGCGGTGCAGAAACAGCGTCTCGCTTATTTGGTCGCCGATGGTGTGCAGGGGCGACAACGATGTCATCGGCTCCTGGAAGATGATCGAGATTCTGTTGCCGCGAATGGAGCGGAAGCGCGGACTGTCGGGGTTAAGCTTGGCCAGATCGACGGCGGCGCCGCCCTCGGCGGGGTCGGCAAGCAGTATCTGACCGTCGGCGATGCGCGCCGTGCGCGGAAGAATGCCCATGATGGCCTGCGCCGTTATCGTCTTGCCGGAGCCGGACTCGCCGACCAGCGCCACCGTCGATCCGGCGCGCACGCGCAGCGATATGTTCTCGACGGCGCGCACCACGCCGGCCTGGGTCTGGAATTCAACCTTGAGGTTTTTAACCTGTAACAGATCGCTCATTGAAAGGCCTCCCTCGCCGACAGCAGACGAACGGCGGGGTGGTCGCGGACGCAATGCAGGAAATCGCCGAGGAAGGTCCATAAGTCTTCGTCATGGTCAAGGTGGTGGGTCAGAAGGCCGGTAGGCTCATCGGCGTCGACAAGACCCGCCCGTCTCGCCGACAGATGCCCGATGATCAGGGAAAGAGCCTCTCCGGCGCCGGTAAAGCGGCGACCGTCGCGCCAGGCAATAAGGTCGGCGTGGGCATTGACGCATCTGAGGCCCGGCGCCGGACGGGCCGAGGCGCGGGGGCCGTAACAACTGACGCCCTTGATGCCGATGCCGGGCAGACTTGCCGGCAGGGCCGGATCGATGCGGTTCCACGGCGGCGCCAGAACAGGCGCGCTGTCGGCAAACCGGCCCATCAACCGATGGCCTTCCTTCAATTCGGCGAGCATCATGTTATGGGTGCGTCCGGGAGAGCAATCAGGGCCGAACTCGGACTTTTCGGCGCCGGCGGGGGCGTGATTGATATGGCTGTACCCGTGTTGCACAACGGAAATCATGGGGCGGCTGGCCAGCAGGCCGGGCAGAGCCGGATCGGCTTCGGCGGGGATGACGGCGAGAGTCAGCGGCGTTTCATGCTCTTCGCTCAAATCCAGCAGGCGCTCCAACGCGCCGGTGATTTTACAGGCGTCATCGTCGCGCCACCACATGGCGGCGACAAGACCGGCTTTGCGCCAGGCGTCAAGTTCATTGACGAGGTCATCCCAGTCGGCGTTTTTCACAGCAAGTCCAAGGCTAGGGAGAGATTTTTTTCATCCAGCGGATATGAATGGAAATGGACCATGTTTTCGAGATTGATTTCCTTGGCGCCGATCATGGAAGGCGTGGACATGGCGCCGGCCAGCCGCTTTTTTATGATGTCGGTATCGACCTTGGGAACGCCCGCCGGGGCATTGGCGATGATTCCGAAGCCTGAATTTTCAAGGTAAGCCAGGGTGTCCGCCTCGCGCAGGCATCCCTTCAGACGCCGGGCGACATCAATTAAAAATTCATTTTTCTGGGCGTCGCTGAATTCCTCGTTCAGTGTATGGAAGTCGTCGATATTGATCAGAATAAGGGCGGAAACGCACTCTATGCGCTTGTTGGCGGAAGCCAGGAATTTTATGCGATCCTTCAGCAGGTCGCGGTTGGGCAGGCCGGTTCTTTCATCATACATTCCATTTGTGCCCAAGACTTTGCGCATCAACGCTTCGAGACGTTTGGCGATGAGGCGGGTCAGGCCGGCGCTGACCGTGCTGTTTTCCTGAATATATTTAAAGAAGATGTCCTTGGATATGCTGAGAACGGTTACATGCGAGCCGGCCCGGACGCTTGCCGTTCTCGGCACGTCGCACAGCAGGGCCAACTCGCCGATCAGTTCGCCTTTGCCGGCGGTCGCCACCGCCCTGTCGCCTTCGACGCTGTCGACCAGAATATCGACGGTGCCCTTCAGGATCATATAGGCCACTTTCGCCGTGTCGCCCTGCATGAAAAGGAACTGGTTTTTCTCGAACTCCAGCCGTTCGGCGGTGAAGGCCAGCAGCTTTAACTGCGAGCGTTCCATTTCGGCAAAAAACGGGATTTTTGCCAACACGCCGGCTTCCTCGTCCAATTCGCTTCCGGTCGGCGCCGGTTCCGTCTCGCTTTCGCTTAACTGCCGCACGCCGCCGGTTTTTGTCGTCTCCTTGACCTTTCCCCGTTCCACTTGCAGTACATGATCGAATTTATTTGTGAAGTTGTTTTGATCATCGACCCAGATAAGGCCGTTACCCTTCATTTCCATCTTGATTCTATTAAAGACGGCAGCCTGCGAGTCGGCGTCGAGCGAGGTGGCCGCCTGATTATAGATCAGCAGCTTGGGACGTTTCAGCAAACAGCGGGCAATGGAAAGTTTCTGACGCTGCGCCGACGACAGGCGCTTGCCGGCGATGCCGACGTCAAAATCAAGCCCGATCTTCAGAATCATCTTGCGCAGGCCTAGTTCGTCGATCACCTCGGCCAGCAGTTCGCCGATCCGGGCAGCGCTTTCGCCTTTGCCGCCGACGATTTTCCCGAAAAGGATGTTGTCCTGGATACGGCTGGCCGGGTTATAGGTCTCTGCGTCAAAGAAGGCGATGGACGAACGCATATCTTCCGGCAACGTCTCGAAAAACACGCGCCGCGCATCGAGAATTCTTTTCTGCATAGGGCCATCGATCATATCCAGATGGTGGCGGGCCGGGATCATCTTGAAGGGAAGATCGATAAGCCTTGCCTGATCGCGGGCCTCAAGGCTTTTAAGACCGTCCGCAGCCGCCTGGCTGATGATTCGCTGGAAATCAGGAAGATCGTCTGAATCAATAAAACTGAAGCGCTCGAAGAATTCGTGATCCGGCGCCAGTCCCATAAACAACTCTACCATCAGGCCGGCGATTGAGTGACCGATCCTGAGAAAGTCATCAGTCAGGCCGACCTTTTCCAGGACGGCGAGGACATGAGGGTTCTCTCCCATTTTTTCGATATCGAACGTCGAATCAACCGGGGTTCCGAACAGTATGTTCTTGGCGACCGAGGCGTTTGAATTAAACAGGTTTTTATCGAAGACCTCGACAAGGCCGGTCAATCCCTGGTTTTTCAATTGCTCGCTGATGACGGCGCGGGCTTTCAATACGCCCTCGGCCAGCGCCGGGTAGTCATCGGCATTGACGATCCGCTGGAGGGCGATTTGAAAAACCTCGTCCTCCATGTCTACGACACGCATGACCTCTATGGCCCTGTCCATCAGTTCGTCATGATTCTTGACGCCGATAGCCTCGAAGTCCACCCATTCGGCGTCGATGTCAAAGAGGCTGTTGCCGGACAGGGCCGACTCTTCGGCTTTTTTCCGGTGGTCTTCGCTATCGGCGACGGTGGAGCCGTTATCTACCGGATAATGTTTCAATCCGTACAGAAGGGCATCCATGATGGAGCCGGAACGGATATAGGATTCCTGGTCCACATAGGCGAACAGGCGACCGATAACGGCATTGGGCAAGGCCGTCAGGTTTTTGCTGCCGACGGATATTTTCCCTCCCGACGGCAGCACCTGGCGGGCGATCATCCGGGCCAGCTCCGATCTGCCGCCGGAGCCGGAGCCGATGATGGCGACATGCTCCGATGTATCCAGCGAGAACGAGGCTCCATCGACGGCCTTGTTGCCGTCGCTCAGTTCGAGGGACAGGTTGGAGGCGACCAGCTTGCCTTCGATCGGCTCCGTCGGTCCCTTGCGCAGTTCCATGTGCGCTTCGTCGAACATGCCGGGCGGCTCGAACTGATTGACGATCTGTTCGTATTTGATCTTGTTGTCTTCCATGCGCTGGTAGTAGGTCAGCAGCTCCTTCCACGGCCCCGATACGTCCTTGTAGGCGGCAAGAACGGCGACCAGCGCCCCCAGGGTCAGGTCTCCGTCAATGACCAGATATCCGCCGATGGAGAAAAAGAAAAACGGCGTCAACTGAGCCAGGAAGTTGTTGAGGAACTTGATGAAGAATTTTCTGCGGAACAGCTCGTTGCGGATGTTGAAGATGACGCCCAGACGGTTGCTGAAGTCGGCCAGCTCATAGTGAGCGGTGTCATGGGCGTGAATCTCGGAAACGCCCGACGTCATTTCGCTGATTCTTTCCGACAGTTTGCGTGAAGTCCTGACGCGCTCCTTGGCGAGGGCATTCACTTTTCGCTGAAGTTTAGGGATCACATAGCCCTGAACCGGATAAAGGATGATCGCCGCCATGCCGAGGGTCGAATCCTGGACGAACATAAAGCCGATCAGGGTAAGGAGAATGCCTCCCTGATATGCCGGAAGCGAGAAGGCGTCGCCGAAAAAACCGCCCAGCGACTCGGTTTCAACGGTCACCAGGGCGACGATCTCGCCTTGGGACAAGTTGCGGAAGTGATGCAACGGAAAGCGCATGACGCGCTCGATAAGCTGAAAGCGCAGGCGGCGCATGACGCGCTCGCCGAGTATGCTGCGGTAGATGTTGATAAAGTACTTAAAAGCGCCGTTTATCGAGACGAGGACGATGAACGCCGCGCAAAGGGTCATCAGATAGGGAATCTGCTCCAACTCGAAGCCGAAGAAGTTTTTCGGGAAGCCGGATTGCGCTCCGCTGATGGCCTTGTTGACGATGGTCTTGGGAATGTCCAGCGACATGTAAAGGAACGGAAACGAGATCGCCGCCATCAACAGCAATATCACCTGCTGCCTCATGCTGTACTTCAGCACATATCTGAAGATGCTGGTTTCCATTATCGTTTCGGCCTTTACCCCCTCTAACTCCCCCTTTGAAAGGGGGATAATTTTTCAGCGTTGTTAATGACGGTTTTTGTTTATTTTAGCAATGCCGGCGATGAAGTCGGCGCTGACGCTTGCGCCGTTACGGTCTCAACCCGGCGGCGGGGGCGTATCGATGAAGTTCAATGCTCGCCGTTACCCGCCGGGTTTAGATGGCTGGGCGTATCCATGGCATAATGCAGGACGCGAATTACAAAAATGCCCGTGGGTTCCACCATGTAAAATACCATGTGGCCGGCGTGCCGGTGGCAGCGCAATTCCGGTTGGATTTGACCGGCAAAACACCCCAAGTGCGGATTATCGGCCAGAGTTTGCAGGCAGTCCCTCAAGGACAGGAAATAGGCGTCGGCCTTGGCCTCGCCGAAAGTCCGATAGGAATAGACGTAGATTTCATCCAGGTCGGCGTCCGCCTTGTTGGAAAGGACGTAATCAGCCATTCCGCAGCCGGGTCTTGGCGGCTTTCATGACGTCTTCAGCTTTGCGCCCGCTGCGCCCGCTGTTCAATCCCTCTGCGATGGCTGCCTGTAGTTCCTGCCGCCGCCGTTGGTCATGGCGGATCAGATCGCGGATGTAGTCGCTGGCATTGGCGTACACGCCGCCTTTCACCTGGGTCTCCACCCATTCCCGCATGGGATCAGGCAGGGAAACGTTCATCGTCGCCATTGTCACCTCCCGTTTGATAAAGCATGGCATAGTTTGGCAATGATTGCCATTCATTTCGCCCGACAGACGATGAAGTCGGCGCTGACGCTTGCGCCGTTCATGTCGATCAGCGGGGCGTTGCTGAAAGTCGGTGAGGGAGGCGCCGAATCAACGGCGGCGGCGAGGGTTGCCGGCGACAGCGCCGCCTCGTTAAGGACACGCGCCAGACCGCGTTCCTCCAGCAGCCGCGCCCGCAGGGTTTGCTCGCTTTCCTCAGCGCCGGCGTAGGGTACGATAATGTTGGGCGCATTGGCGGCGAGAACCTCCATTACCGTGTTGTAGCCGCCCTGGGAGATGGACAGGCGGCAATTGGCGAGCAGGGTGCCGAAGTCGGCGCGGGCGCGTTCAATGATAAATCCGGCGGGGGCTTCGGCGATTAGCGCCCGAAGGCGTTCTTCCGGCAGGTTGTGGCCGACCAGCAGTCTCCAGGTAACGTCTCTCAGAGAGCACAGCGGGCGGGCGGCGAGGGCGGCGCGTAATAATTCCTCGCCGACGCCGCCGCCGCCGGTGGAAACGATGACTTCGCCGCTTCCCTGAGTTCCGCCGGACGCGGCGGCGCGGGCGTTATCGACCACATAGCCGGTGTAGCGCAGCTTTCCATCCAGGCGGCGGGCCAGGGGAAAGGTGGCGTCGAAAGAAATGAAATCCGGGTCGCCGTGGATCATGACGGCGTCGAAGTGGGCTTGCGCCAGTTCCAGCATTTCAAGATTGCGCTCGCGCTTTTTCTTCTCGACCAGGATATCGCGCACCGAGGAGATGATATGGGGGCGCGGCCGCGCCGCCTTCGCCGCCTCCAGCAGGGGAATCAACTCGAAGCGGAACTGGCGGCGGCCGAAGGGGAACAGCTCGATCACCAGCACCGACGGACGCAGGTTCTCGAATGCCTCGATCAACCGACGGCGACGGCGCTCGCGCCAGGCGTCGTTGATGGGCCGGGATTCCTCGTCATAGAGGGGCTTGAAGGTCTTATCCACCGCCTTGGCCGGCGGTAACTGGATGAATCCGGCGCCGTTCAGGTCCAGCATCGCCACCGCCTCGCCGCCGGAAACAAGAGTTACCGGAACGCCCCGACGGGTAATTTCGCGGACGATGGCGGCGGCCCGCATGACATGGCCGATGCCGAGGAGGTGCTGCACATAAAACATCACCGACCCGCTCATGGCGCGGCTTCTTTCAGAGGAATGTTGAGGCGGCGGATATGAGGCGTCCCTTCATCATTGACGACAAACAGGTGGGCCGCGCCGTCGATTAATCTTAGCGGAGGCTTGCCGATCATGTCCCAGCCGACGGCCAGCGCATAGACGGCGTTGATGACGCCTTGATGGCTTACCGCCACCGTTGGTTCGTTCAGGGAAGCCAGCCAGGGGGCGAGGCGGATTTGCACGTCTCTCGGGCTTTCGCCTCCGGGGCGGCGGAAGTTCAGCCCCAGGCGCTCGCTTTCCTTGACGGCGCGGGGGAAGCGTCGGTTCAACTCGTTAGATGACAGGCCTTCCCATTCGCCCCAGTTCATCTCTGTCAGACGAGGTTCCGGTTGCGGCTCGCCGATTAATATTCGGGCCGTCTCCATCGCCCGGACAAGAGGGCCGGCGATCAGGCGGAAGCCGTGGAATTCTACCGGCAGCTTCCAGCTTTTCACCACAGCGCGACCATTGGCGCTTAGCGGGATGTCGGTCAGGCCCTGGATGCGGCGTTGCTCATTCCATTCCGTCGGCCCGTGGCGGATCAGCGCCAGCTCGATCATGACGCCGTCAACCTGCAAAGGGCGTCGTTGAGAACGCGGACGGCGGTTTTGATGTCGTGTTTATCAAACGCCAGCCGCCGGGCCGCCTTGCCCATGGCTCGCCGCTTTGCGGCGTCGCCGATCAATTCATCGACGGCGGCGGCGAACAAGGCCGCATCGTTGACAGGAACCAGTATGCCTGACAAGCCGTCGCTGACTATATCGGGAACGCCGCCGGCGCGCCCGGCGACCACCGGCAGCCCGGCGGCCTGAGCCTCAAGAAAGGCCATGCCGTAGGCCTCGTCGACGGCGGGCCATGCGTAAATATCCGAAGCGGCGTAAAGGCGAGCCAATTCTTCCATCGTCAGTTCTTTGAACCATGTGACCCGGTCGCCGAGGGGGGCCAGCGCCGCCGCGACTTCCTTGCTCGCCGTTCCATAGCCGCAGGCCAGCAGCCGCCAGGGGCGCTCCATAAGTTTCGCCAGCGCCTCGCCGAGGATAGAATACGAGGCCGACTTGGCGCCGGGACGCATCATGGCGACGGTAAGCAGCCAGGGAACATTCGGCTCGATGCCGTGAACCTCGGATATGCGCCGACGGCAGTCCGCGCCGTCGACGTAGGCGAAATGTTCGGTATCAATGAAGGGGGCCAGCGCTATCAGGCGACTCGGGTCTTTGAGCATCGGTTGCACGCAACTGCGGTCGTTCGAGTTGAGGCAGAACACAAGGTCGGCCAAGGCGATGGCCCGTAACGCCGCGTCGTGACCTTCCGCCCATGGACCGTTTTCCTGCTTCGGCGCGAAGGAGGCCTCGGCGATCACATAGGGGATGCCGAGAGCCGCAGAAACCGCCGGTCCCAGCCAGTCGGGAGCCTTATGGTAGAGGTGATAGGTGAACCAAACCTGGGGACGGCTCCGGGCGGGCCGCTTTTGGTATCGACGGATCAGGCGCTTTGCCATGCGGCCTCCGAGATCGCGCATTCTGCGCTGGCGAACGGCGTCGCCCTCGCGGTCATATGAGCGCAGCCCGGAGGCTTGCTCCACCGTGTGTCCCGCTCTTTCCATGGCGTCCATCAGCAGCCGCGCCATGCGGCGGTCGCCCGACGGGTTGGGGTGGTCGGGAGGCTTCAGCGGCGCGTAGAAGGCGATATTCATGCTCTGATGCCGAATTTGGCGGCCAGTCGGTCGATGCCGTTCTCAATGGAAAATTCCCGGCGCACCCGCTCCAGGCCGGCGGCGCCCAGGCGTCGGCGTAACGGCGGATCAATTATAAGGCGTTCAAGGGCGCCCGCCAAAGCGTCAATATCGCGGGATGGCGCCAAAAGTCCGGTCTCGCCGTCGGCAATCAACTCGGCGGCGGCGCCGGCATCGGTTGACAGGCAGGGCAGGCCTTGGCTTTGCGCCTCCATCAGCACGTTGGGCAGTCCGTCGCGGTCGCCGTCGTCGGCGCGGCGGCAGGCCAGCGCGAACAGGTCGGCGGCGCGGTACTGCTCCAGCACCTGCTGCTGGGGCATAGCCCCCATCCACGAGACGCGCCCGTCGATTCCAAGTCTTTGCCCCTGACGCTTGAGTCCGGAAAGAAGCGGCCCGTCGCCGACATGCACGAAGCGCCAGTGCAGTCCGGCGGGCAGTTCGGCCAGGGCCTCCAGCAGGTCGCGATAGCCTTTCTTTTCCACGGCGCGGCCCACCGAAAGAATGACTGCCGGGTCATTTTCGTCGCCGCCGTCGCGGTCGGGGCGAAGTTTCGGCGGGGCGGGGAAGCGGGAAAAATCGAGGCCGTGGTAGATCAGTTCGACCCGCTTCGGGTCGGGCGCCAGGGCGGTCAGATGGTCGGCGTTAGCCTGCGCGCATGTCACCAGCCAGCGGCAGTCTTTGAGCTTTTCCCGCTTT
The DNA here is from genome assembly GCA_001830425.1 of Rhodospirillales bacterium RIFCSPLOWO2_02_FULL_58_16. Classification (NCBI taxonomy): domain Bacteria; kingdom Pseudomonadati; phylum Pseudomonadota; class Alphaproteobacteria; order Rhodospirillales; species Rhodospirillales bacterium RIFCSPLOWO2_02_FULL_58_16. Next base: position 7,141 of record MIAA01000037.1, on the reverse strand, counting down.
TCCCACTCCGGAGATGTCCAGATGTCCCTGGCGTGAGCCGAACAGCTCCACGGCAAGCCGAGGATGATGGCGGCGTAGCGGGCGACCGAGGCCGGCGTATGCAGGAAGTGGGCGTGAATCCATCCCGTCCCGGCGGGCAGTTCATTAGCCAGCGCCAGCGCCTGGCCGAAGCGTCGCACGCGGTTGGGGGTGAGGTCGCGGGCCAGGTCCTTGAGCCATATATTTCGGGCTGTTTCATATCCGGGCCGACGCCTGATCGCCCGCCATGCCTTGAACACCCGCAACGGCTCCCGATATAAATACTCGGGCAGATAAGCGGGCAAGGCGGATATCTCGCGGTGAGCGGGATGAACGGCGCGGTCGGCGGGACGGCGCAGCGAGAACAGGCGTACGTCAAGGCCGCGCCGCTCCAGCGCCAGTATCTCCTGGGCGATGAAGGTCTCGCTGAGACGGGGGTAGCCCTTGACCACAAAGGCGACGGCGCCGTTCATGCGTGGACGGGATGGAGACACGTTAATTGTCTCGGCTGACCACGGAAAGAGACATCGAATCGCCGAGCCATGCGTCAACCGTCGAATTGATGACCGATAATCCGTCGAGAAGGCCGGGGATGCGCACTTCGGAGGGTTTGGGCTGGTGCGGCAATTCGCGCAACGCCCTGGCCATCGTCTTCGGGCTGCGCTTGCCCTTGGGGGAAAGCATGCGGGCCAGCCCTAATTCCTGCGCCCGCGAAGCGCGGATGAACTGCTCAAGCCTGGGCATGGTGCGCGGCACGATAAGGCCGGGTTTGTCGAAGGAAAGAATCTCGCAGAAGATATTGTAGCCGCCCATCGAGACGACGCCGGCGGCGTTGGCGATCAGGTCTTCAATATTGGCGTCGAAGGTAATGGCCTCGACCTTGGGCAGTCGGCTTACCCGCTCCATGAATTCCGTTTGCAGGACGGTGCGCATGAACGGCCCGAGGACCAGATGGGCTTTGTGGGGGATATCGGGGTCATGCTCATAGGCTCGAAGAACCCAGTCGATCAGCATGGCGCCGTCGCCGCCGCCGCCGGTGATTACCAGCAGATAAGGGTCGCCGCCGAGCGCCGTTCGCGCCTGGGGCAGGTTCGGTTGTGACCATGCGCGGCGGAGGTAGCCGGTATATTGCATTTTGCGCTTTGCCGCCTCCGGCATGGGAATGCCTTCCAGGGGGGCGTAAATATGGCTGAGACCGTAGACCCAGATGTGGTCGTAAAGGTCGCAGACCGCCGCCATCACGTTCTTGCGGGACCATTCATCGGCCAGTTGGCGGGGGGCGTCCATGATATCCCTCAGCCCGAGAACCAGCGGCGTGCCGCGCGCCTTTAGCATGGTCAGGGTGTCCTTGACCTCGCCGCGCAACCCCAGCGGCTCTTTGTCAACCAGGAAGAAGTCGGGATCGAATACCTCCGCCGTGTGGCGAATGAGCGAGGCGCGCATGGTCAGCATCTCGTCGATGTCGATGCCCAGGTTAAGCGACGTATAGTCGCCATGGCGCAGTTTGATGACTCCCGGAATGCGGACGAAATCCACCCGTGAACGGAAGTCGAAGCTGCCGATGATCGGCGAGCCGGAAAGAATCAGCACCGACAAATCTTCGCGGTGATCGACCAGCGAATGAGCGATGGCCCGGCACCGGCGCAGATGCCCCAGTCCGAATGAATCATGACTGTATATCAACAGCCGGGTTTGTCCGGTTTTTCTGCCCATGGCCCGATTGTATACTATAATGAGTCATGGAACCGACAATTTTCAAATACATCTTCAGACATTCCATGCGCCGGCAGTTGTTTGTGCTGTTCCTGGTCGCGGCCTCGTTTCCGTTTCTTTATTTCTCGCTGGAACTGCCCAAAAGAATCATCAACAAGGCCATCGGCGGCGCGAATTTTCCCCAGCCGTTCATGGGCATGGAGTTCCAACAGATAGAATACCTGTTCGTTCTGTGCGGCATGTTTCTCGCCATGGTGCTGATCAACGGCGGCTTCAAGTATTGGATCAATGTCGCCAAGGGACAGCTCGGCGAAAGGATGTTGCGCCGGTTGCGCTATGAGCTTTACAGCCGGGTGCTGCGGTTTCCCTTGCCCCGGTTCCGCAAGATGTCCCAGGGCGAGATCATTTCCATGATTACCGCCGAGGTCGATCCGCTGGGCGGGTTCATCGGCGACGCCTTGGCCCTTCCGGCCTTCCAGGGCGGCACGTTGCTGACCATTCTGGTCTTCATGTTCATTCAGGACCCCTTTCTCGGCGGCGCCGCCGTCGCCTTTTATCCGGTGCAGATTTACTTGATTCCCCGGCTGCAAAAGAGGGTCAATTTGCTTTCCAGGGAGCGGGTAAGGAACGTACGCAAGCTGTCCGAGCGCATCGGCGAGACGGTCACCGGCATCAGCGAAATTCATGCCCACGACACTTCCGAATTCGAGCTGGCCGATTTTTCCGGCAGGCTGGGGACCATCTACGGCATCCGTTACGAAATCTATCGCCGCAAGTTCATGATCAAGTTTCTCAACAACTTCATCGCCCAGGTGACGCCGTTTTTCTTCTTTTCAATCGGCGGTTATCTGGTGATCAAGGGCGATCTCACCTTCGGCGCCCTGGTCGCCGTACTCGCCGCCTATAAGGACCTGGCGTCGCCGTGGAGGGAACTGTTGAGCTATTACCAATCCATGGAGGACATCAAGACCAAGTACGGGCAGATCATGGATCAGTTTCAGCCGGCGGACATGATGGAGGAGTCTTTGCAGCGGACTGAGCCGGACAGCATCATGCCGCCGGGCGGGACGGCGATCATGACCAACCTGACGCTGGAAGAGGAGGGGGGGATCAAGGTCGTGGACGGCATTAACGCGACCCTGGAGCTGAACGGGCGCATCGCCGTCATCGGCGCCGAGGGTTCGGGCAGCGACGGATTGGCGTTGCTTCTCGCCCGTCTGCTGTCGCCCACCGCAGGCTCCATCAAGCTGGGGGGACGCAACCTGTCCCATTTGCCCGAGTCCGTCACCGGGCGGCGCATAGCCTATGTCGGCCAGAACGCCGGCCTGTTCGCAGGAACCGTGCGCGACAATCTGGTTTACGGCTTGAAGCACCGTCCCGCCGTCGAAACCGCCGAAGATGAAAAGCGCCTGAGTTTCATGGCCGAAGCCGAGGCCGCCGGCAATTCGCTCCGCGACATCAATGCCGACTGGATCGACTACCAGGCCGCCGGCGCCTCATGCCCCGAAGAGCTGACCGCCCGGATATTCCAGGTTCTGGAGGCGGTCTGTCTCAAGGATGACATCTACGATTTCGGCTTGCAGGGGTCAATTAATCCCCTGGAGAAACCCAGGCAGGCCGCCGCCATCCTCGACGCCCGCGCCAAGCTGCGCCGACGGCTGAATGAGCCTGGGCCGGCCAGGCCGGTCGAGCCTTTCGACCGCAGCAGGTACAACGTCAATATGACGGTTTCCGAGAATCTGCTGTTCGGCACGCCGATCGGCAATGAATTCAACCTGGAGCGTCTCGGCGAGAACGCCTATGTCCAGGCCACCCTGGAAAAGGTCGGCCTAGGCGAGGATTTCCTCAAGACCGCAGTCAAACTGGCGGCGCTGATGGTCGAGCTTTTCCGGAACATGGAGGCGGGCCACGAGTTCTTTGAACGCTTCAGCTTTATCGGCGCCGACGATCTGCCCGAGGTTCAGCATTGCCTGTCGCGCTCCAGGTCCGGCTCGGTCGCTGATCTGGAGCCGTCGGAACGCAATTTGTTGATGTCGTTGTTATTCAAGATAGTGCCGGAGCGCCATCGCCTGGGCCTGATTGACGAAGACATGCAACAGAGGCTTCTGGAGGCGCGCCGGGCGTTTGCCGAAAACCTGCCCGAAGGCCTCAGGGGCAGCGTGGCGTTTTTCGATGAGAAGGAATACAACGCCGCCTCCTCGATCCAGGACAATATCCTGTTCGGCAAGCTGGTCTACGGTCGCCCCCAGGGCAAGCGCGAGGTCGGCGGATTGATCCGCGAGGTAATTGAATCCATGGGTCTGACCGGAATGGTCCTGGAGGCAGGCATGGACTCGCCGGTCGGCGTCGGCGGCGCCCGCCTGTCGGGCGCTCAACGTCAGAAGCTGGCCATCGCCCGCTGTCTGCTGAAACGGCCCGGCATATTGATTGTCAACGCCGCCGCCGCCGCCCTTGATCAGGCAACCCGGAAAACGATCATGGACAACGTGTTCAGGGAAGTCGATGGTCGCGGATTGGTCTGGGTTCTTGATCAGGCCGATCAGGCCGCCCGCTTTGATTACGCCGTCATCATGGAAGGCGGAAAAATTATCGAACAGGGAAGCGTCAAGGAACTTAAACAACCGGGAAGGCCGCTCCATTTCATGGCGCCTTTGGAAGAAGAGGAGGCGGATCGTGGAATTTGATGAATCCGTACGGATGCTCAGGCGCATCCCCATGTTTGCGAAACTGGATATTTCAAAGCTGAAGCTTCTTGCTTTCGCCGGCGAGTATCAGACCTTCGATGACGGCGAGGTTCTGTTTTACGAGGGCGAAGCGGCGGACTGCGCCTACATTATCGATGAGGGCGAGGCGGTCGTCAGCGGCGGACAAGGCGAGGATGCGATGACGGTCTCCACCCTGGGCAAACACAGCCTGTTCGGCGAGATGGCGATCTTTCGCGGTTCAACCAGAACCGCCACCGTCAAGGCCGGGGGAAGCCTCAAGGTGATACGGATTGACGGCTCGATGTTCCTCAAGATGGTCACCGAAAACCCGGACGCGGCGCTGGGCGTCATGCAGGTGTTGAGTGATAAAATCGCCCGCGCCATGAATGATTACGGCGATCTTGATAAAAAATACCGCGCCCTCAAGGATGGCGCTTAGGCATATAAGGAAATATCTTTCATGAAGCCATGTCCATGCGGCTCCGGTCAGAACCTTGACGTTTGTTGCGGCCTGATAATCAGCGGCGCGCCCGCGCCCACCGCCGAAGCGTTGTTGCGTTCGCGCTATACCGCCTTTGTCCTCGGCGATATCGGCTATCTCGCCGACACGTTGTCGCCCGGCATTCGCGGCGACTTTGACCGGATCGAGGCCGAGAGCACCTTCCGCGATGCAAAGTGGCAGGGGTTGGAAGTGCGCGCCGTCGCCGACGGCGGCGAGGGCGATGAAAGCGGCTCTGTTGAATTCATAGCCCGCTTCCGGTTGCGCGGTAAGCAGCGATCTCATCACGAATTAGCTGAATTCCGCCGTGAACAGGGGCGCTGGATGTGCGCAGGCGGACAGATGGACCCCAAGGGACCGCCGCGACAAACCGTCAAGGTCGGCCGCAATGAACCTTGTCCTTGCGGTTCGGGCAAGAAATACAAGAAGTGCTGCGGGGCCTGATGGAGCGGCGCTTCCACTGTACGGCCTGCGGCAAATGCTGCTACGGCCAGTTGCCGCTGACCCTCAATGACGCTATTGCCAACGCCGAACGGTTTCCCTTGGCCATGATGTGGACGACCATACGGCAAGGGGCAAAATCCTTTGCGGTTAATGCGCGCCTGGGGACAACCGTGAAACCGGGGAAACGCAAGCAGTTTGCAGTGCAGATCACTCCGGTTTCCTATGTGCCGCCTTCGCTTCCTTGCCCGGCGTTGGCGTCCGATGGCCGCTGCTCCATCCACGCCGACAAGCCGTCACGGTGCAGGACCATGCCCTTTTACCCTTATCGTGAAGAGGAGGACCAATCCGATCTGCTGGTTCCCCGACAGGGATGGTTATGCGAAACATCCGGTCAGGCGCCGGTCGTGTACCGGAACAAGAAAATAGTTCATCGTGAGGATTTTGAGCGTGAACGGCGGGAACTCGGCGATCAGACGCCTGTTTTACGCGCCTACGCGGAGGGTTTGATGGCCAACGCCCCCAATGTGGCGGCGGCGCTTGAAAAAGCGGCGAATAAGCCGAGAGGGGGCTTTGTGGCGCTCAACTTCACCGCCATTGTGTCCCGGCTTCCCCGGATTGACATGGCCGCCTTCGCTCAAAAGCAGTTTCCGGTGCTGACCATGTTCGCGGACAAAACGGCGGGCATGTCCGAGGCGGCGGAATTTCACCGCTATTACCGCGACAACGCCGCAGGAATGGAACGGTTCCTTAAGCGGGTTTAGGGGCCATCACGCCAATCAGGTATCTATTAATTATTGCACGAAAAACAGCGCCGATGTGAAAAGGGGATATGGAGATGTAAGGGAGATAGAAAAAACAGGACAGGCCCAAGTTAGTGCTACAGATGTTTTATATCGCGCATTCCATGCAGGATGCGGATGATCTCGACGGCGCCTGAACGTATTCTGTAAAATATGACATGCGCCCCATGAGAGAGTCTTCTTACGCCGTCGCCAAGTTCGGGACAGGGAGCGCCGATTTCCGGGGCGTCAGTCAGGCGCTCAAATTTTTTCTCGATCTCGCCGAGATAATGGGCGGCTCGGCGCTTGCCCCATGACCGGATTGTATACCGATAAATGCCTTCCAGATCCCGTTCCGCATAGAGGGATTTAACATAGCGCAACGGCCTGTCCTTTATGCGGTTTCGCCATCGACATCGCGGATGATGTCGGCAACGGTCCGCTTGCCGAGTCGGTTGTTGTCGAGGTCGGCGACACCCGCCTGGATGTCCTGGCGCAGAGCTTCCAGTTGCGCCTCTAGGGCTTGGTCTCGTTCTTCCAGCAGACGCAACCCGGCTCTTATAACCTCGCCGGCATCGTTGAATTTGCCTGCGTCCACCCTGTTGCGAACGTACTCTTCGAAGTGTTTGCCAATAGTAAAGTTCATGATTCAACCGCCCGCCTGTTTAGGGCAGTATAGCATTTAATGCTATTTTTTAGTACGATTTTTCGACGGGGCCACTGGCTTCACGCCCGTTTGCGGCGGAAGCTTTGCAGGCCTACCTCGTCGAGGAAGGCCTGGTCCTTGCGGGCCAGTTCCAGGGCTTCGCGTTTCTCCCGGTTTTCCTGGGCGACCTGATATTTCTTCAGTTCCCGGTAGGCCTCGCGCAGGATGTCGCGGGCGGCGGCGATTTCCTTTTCCGTGCGGGCGATGGATTGGGCGATATGGTTGCGGCGCATGATCACCAGTTCGGCATAGTTGCCGTACAGGATTCCGGCCTCTT
>MIAA01000036.1 GCA_001830425.1 Rhodospirillales bacterium RIFCSPLOWO2_02_FULL_58_16 | reverse complement strand
ATCATCGCCGCCATATGGGTCGTAATAATGCCTCAATCAGCACTCAACCCGGCTTATTAACGGTCGACTGATTATTACCGTCGCGTCGGCGTTGATTGAAATGCGGCTTTCAAATTCGAGAATCTTCTCGTCATCCGCTTGGGCGATCCCCGCCGCCGGCAACGCGGCGAGCAGAACAAGGCTGTGGAGAATACGTTTCATGGTCAGCCGAACATATGATACCTTTGCCGTCTTGTCCAAGTGAGAGCAAAACGATGCGGATCATTCTTTTCGCCGCCATTTTTGTGATGGCGCCGGCGCCGGGCGATCCGGCCCATGCCTATCTTGATCCCGGCACCGGCAGCATCCTGCTGCAAATGATTCTTGGCGGCGCGGCCGGCGCGGCGGTAGTGCTTAAGCTCTACTGGCGCCGGATTATTTCCTTTTTCAAGTCCGCTCCCGGCAAGCGGCAAAAACCCGATGATTGAAGCCGATCCGGGGTCGTTTCGCGATGTTGCCGGCACGGTCTTTCACGTTGACGGGCGGATATTGCGAACGGTCGGCAAAGCGGCGGCGGAAGACTTTGACTTTCTCCATGATTGCGGATTGCTGGATGAGCTTGTCGCCGCCGGTCGCATGGTCGATGCGTGGAAGGTCGATGCGGATATCCGGCAAGACGCGCATTATGTCCTGGAGCATCCGCGCCTGCCCTTTATTTCCTACCCCTACGAATGGTGTTTTACGGCGTTGAAATCGGCGGCGCTGCTGCATCTGGATGTTCACCTGTCGGCCCTGGACAAGGGGATGACCCTGTCGGACGCTTCCGCCTACAACGTGCAGTTCATCGGCAGCCGACCGATTTTCATTGATGCCCTTTCCTTCCGGCGTTACCGGCAGGGAGAATTCTGGCTGGGCTATCGGCAATTCTGCCGGCAGTTTCTAAATCCGCTGTTGCTGCGCTCGCTGTTCGCCATCCCTCATAACGACTGGTTTCGCGGCAGTCTGGAAGGAATCCCGACGGAGGAATTGCGGCGGATGCTTTCGCCGCGCCATTTCTTTTCCGGGAATATCCTCACCCATGTCGTTCTTCAGGCGGCTTTGGGGCCGTCTGACGGCGGCGGCCTCGAAATCAGCAGGCAGGACATCGGGAACCGGACGTTTCCCCTGTCCGCCTTGCGTAGAATGTTGAGAAAATTGCGGACTTGGATATCCGGTCTGAAGCCGGGCGACAGGAGCGGGACTCAGTGGCGGGAATATGAAACTTTCAAGTCGTACTCTGACGCCGAGACCGGCGCCAAGAAAGCCTTCGTCGCCGAATTTTGCGAGGCCGTGCGCCCCGCCATGCTGTGGGACATGGGATGCAACACGGGAGAATTTTCAAAAGCGGCGCTGGATAGCGGCGCCGGGCGCGCCGTCGGTTGGGACATGGACCAGAACGCCCTCGATATCGCCTTCACCGCCGCCGATCAGTCAGGGATCGCCTTTACGCCGTTGTTCGGCAATGCCGCCAATCCCTCGCCGGCCCAGGGATGGAATCAGGCGGAGCGCATGGGCTGGTTCGAGCGGGGGCCGGCCGAGGCGGTGCTGGCGCTGGCCTTCGTCCATCATTTGGCGATTACCCATAACGCGCCGCTGAACGGCATTATCGGCCTTTTGATATCAATCGCGCCGACCGGCGTCATCGAGTTCGCGCCCAAAAGCGATCCTCAAATTCAGCGCATGTTGCAGTTACGCGACGATATCTTTAACGACTACGCTATGGAAAATTTCAGCGAAGCTTTAAGTCGGCGCGCCCGCATTATTAAATCAGGGACGCTGGAACCGAGCGGGCGCAAGCTGATTTGGTTTGATGCGCGCGAGGCGTCGTCATGATTGAGGTAACCGCTCTTCGCAAGTCCTTCAAATCGGTAGCCGCGCTTGACGGCGTCGATTTCACCGCCCGCAACGGCGAGGTGACCGGACTGATCGGCCCTAACGGCGCCGGCAAGACTACGGCGCTGCGTATTATCTATACGGTGATGCGTCCCGATTCGGGGAACGCCAGGGTGGACGGGTTTGATGTCGTTGCCGACCGACGCTCGGTTCAGCAGCGCATCGGCGTACTGCCCGACAGCCGGGGTCTCTATCCCCGGCTCACCGCCCGCGAGCATGTCCGCTATTATGGCCGCCTGCACGGCCTGGACGGCGCTGAACTGGAAAACCGCATCGACAAGCTGGTCGAGACCCTGGGACTGGGTGAGTTCGCCGACCGCCGCGCCAAAGGATTTTCCAAGGGTCAGGCCCGCAAGGTCGCCTTGGCCCGCGCCCTGGTTCACGAGCCGCCCAACCTGTTGCTGGATGAGCCGACAAACGGCCTTGATATCGCAAGCTCCCGCGCCGTCCACCGTCTGATCCGCAATATCCGCGACCAGGGTCGATGCGTGCTGTTTTGCAGTCACATCATGCGGGAGGTGGCGGCCATCTGCGACCGTATCGTTATTATCGCCCACGGCAAAATTGCCGCTTGTGGAACCCCGGCGGAGTTGCTTGAACAAACCGGCAAACCGGACCTGGAGGAAATGTTTCTGGACGTCACCGGCGGCGAAGCGGGGTGGTGACCGACATGTGGCGCCGCATCATCATCGTTTTCGCCAAGGAGGTAAAAGACAACATCCGCGACCGGCGCTCCCTGCTGGTGGCGTTGATTTATCCGCTGATGGGGCCGATTCTTCTCGGCCTGATGATGACGATGGCGGCCTCCGTGGTTTCCGGCGGCGGCGAGGGCGAGTCGAAATTCACCCTCCATGTTCAGGGCGCCGAATATGGCCCCGCTCTCATCGCCTATCTTGAAGACAAAGGGGTTGTGATTGCCCCGGCGCCCAAAGACCCGCGAGAATCCGTACGCCTCGGCAGGGTGAACATTGTGCTGGCGATCAGCGGAAATTTCTCCGAGATGTTTGACGCCGGGCGCACGGCTTCGGTGCAGGTGATTTCCAATCCGTCGCGGTTGCCCGGCCTGACGGCTCTCAATCGCGTCGCCTCCCTTCTCGGCGGCTTTAACATTTTAATCTGGGGGCGGCGTCTCGCCGACGAAGATATCGACATGAAGGTTTTGCGGCCGCTTTCCATTGACAGCGTCAATGTCGGGGCAATCACCCATATTACCGATATTTTATTATTCATGGTGCCGCCGTTGATCATCTTCAACGTGTTTATGGGCGGCGTCTATCTGGCTATCGACACCACATCGGGGGAGCGGGAACGGGGGTCGCTGGAGCCGTTGCTTATCAACCCCATAGAACGGTGGGGACTGATGCTCGGCAAGTTTCTCGCGGCGCTGCTGTTCACGGCAGTGGCGGTGTTGGTTCAACTGGCCGCCTTCAAGATGGTGTTCAATACGATGGGAGGACCGGATTCGCCGTTCGCGCAAATACTATCCATCCCCACGTTGCTTGGGATCATAATGACGTTAGCGCCGCTGATGATGCTGGCGGTGGGGGCGCAGTTCATCATCGCCACCGTTACCCGCAGCTTCAAGGAGGCCCAGACTTATCTGGGATTGCTGCCGCTGGCGCCGGCTCTGCCCGGTCTGGTTATGGTATTGTCGCCTGTTGAAGCCGAGAAGTGGATGATGGCAATTCCTACTTTCAGCCAGACCTTGTTGCTTGGTCAGTTTGTGCGCGGCGAATCGGTTGAGTTGCTTAACGTCGTGATTTCCATGTCGTCGTCAACCGCCCTGGCGCTTGTTCTTATTGCTTGCGCCGCCGGTCTTTATGCGCGTGAGGAACTTATTTTCGGAGGATAATTATGGGCCATGTAAAAGATTTTCTTAAACAGACGGCGGAAATCGCCGCCGCCATCGATCCTCAATCAGTGGAACGCATGGCCGTCGCCCTGAAGGGTCTGCGTGAGCGGAGAGGGCGGCTGTTCCTTGTCGGAGTAGGCGGCGGCGCGGCCAATTGCAGCCACGCCGTCAACGATTTTCGTAAGCTGTGCGCCATCGAAGCCTACACGCCGGTGGATAATGTCTCGGAATTGACGGCGCGCACCAACGATGAAGGCTGGGAGACGGTCTATTCCGCCTGGCTGGAAACCAGCCGCGCCGACAGGAACGACGCCTTGATGGTATTCTCGGTCGGCGGCGGCGATCTGGAGCGCAACGTCAGCGCCAATATCGTGCAGGCGGTAAAATTCGCCAAGGCGCGGGCCATGACGGTGCTCGGCGTGGTCGGCCGCGACGGCGGCTATACCAAAAGCGCGGGCGATGAAGTGGTGGTGATTCCCACCGTCGCCCCCAATCACATTACGCCCCATGCCGAAGCCTTCCAGGCGGTCGTCTGGCACTGCCTTGTTTCTCATCCTGATCTGGCGGTTAAAAGCGCCAAATGGGAAGGCCTGGACTCAGGGAAAGCCGTCTGATCATGGCGGCGAAGGCCGTGTTTCTCGACCGTGACGGGGTTTTGACGCGGGCGGTAATTCGCCAAGGAATCCCCTTCGCGCCGGTCAGTTTGGAAGAAATGGAGATTCTCCCCGGCGCCGTTGAAGCCGTGGAAAGTCTGCGCAAGGCGGGCTTTTTGACCATCGTCGTCACTAACCAGCCCGATGTCGCCAGGGGAAAGATGAAACGCGAGGCGGTGGAGGCCATGCATAAAAAACTGCGGGGGCTTCTGGCGCTGAATGATATTTTTGTCTGCTGTCACGATGACGGCGACGGCTGTAAATGCCGCAAGCCGCAGCCGGGGATGCTTAATGACGCCGCCGAGCGCTTCGGCATAGACCTATCCGCCAGCTTCCTGATCGGTGATCGATGGAAAGACGCCGCCGCCGGAAAAGCCGCCGGATGCGCCTCTATATGGATCGACTTCGGCTACGACGAACCACCTGCCGAGGCGGCGGATTTCATCGTCTCATCCCTCGGCGAAGCGGTTGCCGTTATCTTAAAGAATCCCCGGTGACCCTCCGACAGCGTTGATATTGTATCAGCGGCCATTGACGATGACTCGAAACGAACCCCTCCGTCATGCCCGTGCTTGTCACGGGCATCCACGTCTTCCGGGTACGAAAATGGTGTGAGGAAAAGACGTGGATGGCCGGATCAAGTCCGGCCAAGACGGTTTTGCGTATGTGTGATACTAACGGTCAATATCAACGGCCATTGACGTTAATCGCCGCCTTCACCTTTTCAAAGGCGCGGACTTCGATCTGGCGCACCCTTTCCCGGCTGATTCCATAGCGCGTCCCCAGGTCCTCAAGAGTCATCGGATCATCCTTCAGTCGCCGCTCGGTAAAAATGCGGCGTTCGCGTTGCGAAAGTCCGGCGACGGCTTTTTTCAGGAAAACCATGCGCTGTTCCATTTCTTCCTTGTTCCGGCACAGGGTCTCGGGCGAGGAGGATTCATCGACGAGGGTGTCCTGGAATTCCATAGTCTCTTCCCGGGACAGCGGCGCATTCAGGGAAAGGTCGCGCACCGTCAGGCGACGGTTCATGTCGATGATCTCGCGCTCCGACACCTTCATCTTCCTGGAAAGTTCGGCGGCCTGTTCCGAAGTCAGTTCCTCGCCGTCAAGGATGTTCAGTCCGGATTTGATCTTGCGCAGAGAGAAGAACAGCTTCTTTTGCGCCGCCATGGTTCCCAGCTTGACCATCGACCACGAACGAAGAACGTATTCGGTAATGGCCGCTTTTATCCACCACATGGCGTATGTGGAAAGGCGGAACCCGCGCTCCGGCTCAAATTTTTTGACGGCCTTCATAAGGCCGATTGTCCCCTCGGAAACAAGATCGGATACCGGCAGGCCGTAGCCGCGAAATCCCACGGCGATCCTGGCGACAAGACGCAAGTGGCTGGTTACCAGCTTATGCGCGGCTTCCATATCGTTATGCTCACGCCAGCGCCGAGCCAGCATGTATTCCTCTTGAGGCTCCAGAATGGGAAATTTCCAGATATCACGGAAATAACCCGACAGTCCGCCATCCATCGGAACGGTCGGCAATTTCATGCTCATCGAATAAGACATGCGCCATATCCTCCTTTTCGAAGCAATATGCGAATTCAACCGGCTCTCATATCAGGCCCCGGACGGGCGCCCGATGCCGATGATCATACACGTTTCATTCCTAAAGTCAAGCCCCGGCGGATAAAGTCGTTTAATATCAAGGGGTTGCCTGGCTTAGATGGCGACGGGACGCGACAAAAGAATACCCCCTCCGAACGGTCTGCCCGGAGGGGGTAAAATTCTTCAGCCTTGCAGATAAGGCGGGAGCTACTTGGTAACGACGCTTGCCGCCGCTGTTTCGCTCTCTTTTTTGTTATCATCGATATTCAGGCTGAGGTCCAGGTCAGGAATGGGCGGAAGGTTGGTATCCTGGCCGTTGCCGATTTCAGCCTTGCGCTTCTGGCGATACATACTGCGGATCGCCGCGTAGTAGTCAATGGACGTGCTCTTGATCTGATTAAGCTCTTCCATCACGCCAGCATATTCGCTGATGCCCTTGCCGGCCATCATGGACCAGTAGGCCGCATCCTCATCCGTATTCTTCAGATACATGGACAGGGGATCGAAATAGCTGTCGACAAAGATCTTGCCGACGGCGTCGCGGGGATTGGACGGTCCGAACAGCGGCAGGACAAGATAGAACCCTTCGCCTACGCCGTAGGAGCCGAGGGTTTGTCCGAAGTCTTCTTTATGCGAGGGAATGCCCAGGTCTCCGGCGACGTCTCCGATGCCGCCGGCGCCCGCAATGGTATTGATCACGAAGCGCCCGAAGGTCCTCATGGCCCGCTGCCCCTCTAACTGAAGCAGATCGTTGGCCAGGATAACCGGGGTGTTGAGGTTATGAATGAGGTTGCCTACGCCGTTGCGGAAACCCGCCGGCAAATAATTATAGACCGTGCTGATGGGCCTGAGCAGGAAGTCCTGAATGCCTTCGTTAACATCGAACATAAAACGGTTAAAAGGCTCGATGGGATCGTTGAAATCATCACCGCCTGCGGCGGCGGCGCCTTCCGCCAATTGATCAGCGGTCGCCGCTCCGGGACCATCGATGCCGACAGGGGCGGTTTTTTCAAAATCACCGGCCTTTGAAAGCGTAGCGCTTCCGGCGACAAGGGCGCCCGTCAGCAAAAGGGCGTTAAAGAAGTAAAGTACTTTATTGGAACTTATCAAAAGAGCCTCCCCATAAAAACATGTCCCTCGACCCGAAGAACGCGACTCGGTTATCTTATCTAAGTTAACTTCCGCGTTTCTGCAACCGTGATATCCGTAAAAATCTAAATTATGGTTAATGTGTGTTTTTTTGTCACACCCTATTGTCAGGAAAGCATCAAGGTTCTAGAAACTGCTATGGTTAACATCATAGTTTCAAAATAGTCCACCGGGAATCTAAAGCATGAATTACCACGTTACAACTCTCAAGGCCCTTGTTTTTCTCGTTATGTCGTTGACGGTTCTTTCCGGCAGCGCCGGCGCCGCCTCCGCAAGCGCCTCTACAAGCATCACTCCGCGAGCCATTGTCGAGAAATTTCATGGAAACCTGCTGGCGGTAATGAAAGAAGCCGATGCCCTCGGCATAAAGGGACGCTATAGTCGTCTGGCGCCGGAAATTGAGCAGACCTTCGATTTTCCCAAGATGATAAAGATAGCATCCGGTGATTTTTGGAATGCGGCAAGCGTCGAGCAGCAGAAAAATCTCTCTGATGCCTTCACGAAATTAAGCATCAGCACCTATGCGTCCCAATTTGACGGCTTTTCCGGCGAGGCTTTCGAGACCGTCGGCGAAAGGCCGGGACCGCAGCAGACGCTGCTGGTTGAAACCAGGATTTTACGCCCTCAGAAGTCGCCCGTGGGCATCACCTATGTGCTGAGAATGAATAATGAGCAGTGGCAAATCGTTGATGTGTTGCTCGATAATTCGATCAGCGAACTTGCCGTGCGCCGCTCTGAATATCGCATGGTGCTGAAAAATTCAGGCGTTGACGGACTCGTTAAGGTTCTCAATGAAAAAGCCGAAGCCATGACCGCGAAATAGCCGGTTCATTTCGCGGCTTCATGCTCCGGCATCAAGGTGAACATGAAGCCGAGGAGCGTTCCCCACGCCAGCCACAACGCTTCGCGGATTCGTCGCACCACCGCCACCGCCACCCCCAGCGCCGGAACTCCGGTCATCGCCGAGCAGACGACAAAGAACACGCCCTCCTGAATGCCGATCCCGGCCGGAATAAAGAATGCTCCGGCGCGCACCAGTTGCGCCGCCGCCTCGATAATCCAGGCATCGGCCAGGGATATCGGATGCCCGAGAAACAGCATCGAATAATAGACTTCGGCGGCGCCGAGCAGCCAGTTGACCAGGGCCAGCATCACCGCGCCGGCGAACCGCCGCTTGTGTTGAGTGTAAAAACGGACCAGCCGCTCGTCCATGTCATGGATGTGGTGGACCACGCCGTTGACCCAGGCGCCGATTCGCCGACGACCGATCCAGGCGCCGGTAATTGATGTAATTTTCAGCCGTTGAATGATGAAAAACAGGCCGATGCCCATTCCCAGGGTCAAAAGTCCCAGGCCGGAGACGAACTTGTAGGATAAGGGCAGCGCCGGCGCGCTCCACATAAGGACAAAGCCGCCGATGAGGAAAATCATCAGGGAGGCCATGTTGATGGTTTTGCCGAGGATCAGCGACGCCGTTCCCTCGCGGTATCCGATGCCGTAGTATTTCTTCAGCAGTATGGCCTTGACCGGCTCGCCACCCATGCCGGCGGCCGGCATTACCGTGTTGAAAACCTCGCCTACCATCCGCGCCTTCCAGGTTCGATACATCCAGACGCCGTTCAGCGGAACCTCAACCAGCGCCATCTGCCAGGTGAAGGAGTCAATGGTGAAGGCGATGAGATAAAGGCCGAAAATCACGGCCAGCCCCCATCCGACCTGAATTACCCGTTCACTCACATCGGCAATATCAGTCTCACCAAGCACCAGAACCAGGAGACCGAGGCCGATTGCAAGATAGAGGAATTTCAGATAGCGCAAGCCGACATTCCCTAAACATGAAACTCGTTGACGTTACGGATGAAAAGCGCCGCCCAGTAGACCTGGGCGCCGACGGCCCCGGCCGGCAAAAGCACCCAGGTCAAATCGAAAAGGGCAAGCCCGAGAACGATAAAACAAAAATCGGCGCGGCTGAGTTCGCGTAATATGAAGACAGCCCATTCCTGCCATTTTTCAGGCGTCACGGGTTTTTCGGCGGCCAGACGCCCGGTGGGATCGTAATCGCCCGCATCTTCATGCTTTCGGCGGGTTTTGGCGGCGAAAAAGAGGCTGATGACATAGTTGACGGTTCCCCCCGCCGCCGCCGCCATCCCCATCCACAGCCATGCCTCTTGCCCGGTCGATCCGGCGACCCCGACGCCGAGGCCGGCGAAGAACCCGACATGAACGATAAAATCAACGAAGCTGTCATAGTGCATGCCGAACGTTGAGCATTGATCCTTGATGCGGGCGATCTCGCCGTCACAATTATCAAGGATGTAACACAAAACCAGCATGACGCCGCCGGCCGTTTCCATGGCCCAGCTCCCTCGCGTCATCGCCCATGCGCAACCAAGCCCTGAAAGCATCGAGATCGTGGTTGTCTGATTGGCGCTGATCGGCGTTTTTGCGAGCAGCGGAGTCATGAAAAACGATAGATGTCGGACCAGGGGAAACAGGGTCTTTGGCGGCGGCGGCACATAGGGTTGCTTCGGGCCGGTCGTCATGTATTCCCCTTATTATTTTTAATTACCGGCGGCCAGATGACCATCAGCGCCGGCAACACAAACAGGGTGCTTAACAGACTCAGCGTGATGGTGATGGTCAGCAACACGCCCATGCTTGACGTTCCGGGATGGCCGGACAAGGCCATGGAGCCGAACGATCCGATGGTGGTAAGCGCGCTGAACAGCACGGCGCGGGGGGTGCTGGTCATCAAGGCGGCGGCCGATCCGGCCTCCTCGCGTTCACGGATTACCAGATGAATGCCGCTCGCCACGCCAAGCCCGAACAAAAGAGGCAACGCTATAATGTTGGCGAGGTTGAACGGAATGTTGAACAAAACCGATATGGCGACGGTCAGCAGCGACGCCAGCAACAGCGGCGCGAACACCAGCAGGCTGTCGCGGAAGGACCGCAACACCACCAAAAGCATCAGCGAGATGCCGCTGACGGCCAGCAATGCCGCCTGCCAAAAGGCGGCGACTACCGTATTGCCGGCCTCCAGTATGACCACCGGCATTCCGGTAGAGTGGGGCGCGATGCTGCGCACGGCATTGACGAAGCGGTAAAGCGCCTCCTTGTTTTGCAGGTTTTCCTTGGGATAAACCTTAAGCCGCGCCCGGCCGTCGGCGGCGATATGGTGATCGCGCAAGGTGGCGGGGATATCTTTTATGGTGACCGGTTCGGCCGTCAGGGACTCCCGCAGGACGCGAAGCCGGCCGGGAAGGCCTGAAAGCAGTCTTGCCTCAAGCTCATTCAATACGTCTCCGTCAACGGAAGATTCTTTGATCAGCCCCGAGAAGGCGGCCTCAAGACGACGGGCGCTTGCCGCATGATCCCCCGTGGCCGGCAGCCTGAGTTTTGCCCTGAGCGAAGCAAGCGCTTCGGCGCGTCCTTTCGCCGGCGGCGGCGTCTTGCCTTCAGCCGATAGCGACGGGGCAAGGAACAATGCCATGGCGCCGATAATTTCCAGTTTCTTGTCCTGGTCCACGGGAACATAGTCGGCAAGGGTTTCCGTAGAATCCACCTCGCCAAGGACATCAAGCCTGCCGGCAAGTTCTTCAGCCTGATCAAGATTATTGGCGAGAACGGTGATGGAATAAGGACTGGTGCGGGAATCATCCATCAGGTCAAACAGGGTGGACACCGACTCCGACTTCGGGTCTTTCAGATTCAGGGGATCGGAATCGAACCCGGCTTTCGGCAAAAATACCGCTGCGGCAAGCCCGAGGACCAGCGCCGCCCAGGCGATTGATTTGGCGTGGCTGTAGCCGAACCACTCCGCCGAGGCGGACAGTTCGCGCTCATCTGTTTTCGGCTCCGCAGACAAAGGCGACAGCGTAAGAACGGCCGGCAATATGGTCATATTGGCGAACAGGGCGATGAACATCCCGGTGCCGGCGATAAGGCCGAGTTCAGCCAGTCCGATATAATCCGTCGGCAGAAAGGAATAGAAGGCGATAGCGGCGGATACGGCGCACAGCGTCAAGGCGTCGCCGCCGCCGTCGGCGGCGTGGCGAAGCGCCGCCGCATGCGACTCATTGTTATCTATTCCCTCCTTGTAACGAAGGGCCAGATGAACCCCGAACTCGTCGCTGAGACCGATGAACAGCACCGCAAAGGCCACCGATAAAAGATTAAGCTGCCCGAAGGCGGCGATGGCAAAGGCGGCGTTCCAGATCAGCCCCATAATCAGGGTGGCGAAAATGGCGATGAGGAGGCGAACCGAGCGCAGCCCGATAATCAACAAGCCGCCGACCAGGAACAGCGACAACAGGGCGGCCATGCCCATGCCCTCCTGTACGCTCATCATCTCCTCATGCCCCAACGCCGCCGAGCCGGTGAGACGGACGCTCACTCCGCGTTGTTTATCCAGAGATAACTCGCGGGCATGGCCTCTCAACGCTTTCATGGCCTTGATTGCCGGTTGCAGGGTGCTGAAATCCAACGCCGGTTGAATCATAAGAAAGCGTCGTTTGTCCTTTTTTGCGCCGGTCTTGCCGCGCATAAGATCATGCCAGGACAGGCTCGAGAACTTTCCGGCGGCCTGTTTTTCCGCAACATCGGCGATGGAATTCAGCAAGGCGCTTATCTCTATCGGCGCCTTGCCGTCCTTCTTGCCGGTTTCGTCGATAACCAGCTCCAGCATTTTGAACAGGCCGCGCAGACTCATGTCCTGCCATAACTTGCCGAGAAACGGTTGAGCCTCGGCCAAGCGGTCGCTTAGTTCATTTAAGTCATTCTCATTAAGAAAAAGCAACCCGTTGCGGCGGAAAAAATGGTCTCCGGCAATGTCGTAGACACCGCCGAACAGCTCGGGGTATTGGCGCAATCGCGCCGCCAGCATCAAGGTGGCGTCATCGGCCAAATCCGGGGTTTCACCCTCGATTACGACCAGAATGTTGTCCGAAAACTGGGGAAAGGCGGCATTAAGCTCCGCCGAATCCTTGCGGAATTGAAGCTCCGACGACAACATATCGGTAGTTTTGGTGTTAATCGAAATGTTATTGGACAGATAATAGACCGAACCGACAGAGGCAGCCGTTGAGGCGAAGATAACCAACAGAGCAAATCGGCGAACGTAGTCAACCCAACGCACGAGAAATCGGCGATAGGCTTTTGCGGCGGCGTCGAGCATAATTCAAATCCATACATTTAACAGGCGCTTAACAGGCGCTTATAGTGCCGAAAGCGTCGGCCTGCCAAGCGTGTCATCATTCAGGCCGTCTTTTAAGGAGTTTCCGATGCAAGGTCCTCCCTGGGATCAGCGAATCGCCCGCATACTCGTTAAACCGCTGGTTAATACGCCGGTTACCCCCAATCACCTTACGATTTTATCGTTGTTGACGGCGCTTGCCGGCGCCGGCCTGTTCGCCGTCGGCGATTCGCAAATGGCTAACTGGGGAGCCGGTTTATTCGTGCTGGCCCGCTTCATGGATCATTTTGACGGTGAATTGGCGCGCCAGCAGGCCTCCTCTTCCAGGCTCGGCTACTTCCTTGATTACATTGCCGGGGCGCTGAGTTACGGAACGCTGTTCTTTTGCATCGGCGCCGGCTTGTATAACGGGCCGTTGGGAAGCTGGGCGGTCGTCCTCGGCGTAGCGGGGACGACTTCCGCCATCCTGTCCATGTTCCTTAACCTCAACATCGACAAGGCGTTGGGCGGCGAGACCGTCGGCTATCCCGGATTCGCCGGTTTCGAGCTGGAAGACGGCATTTACCTGCTGGCCCCCATCACCTGGCTCGGCTACCTGGAGCCTTTTTTCATTGCTTGCGGTATCGGCGCCTCCGTCTATTGCCTGTGGACCCTATGGACCCTGCTGAGGCTGAAAAACAAGGCGGAATAACCGCATTATTTTTCACTGTAAGTCGTAGGAAAATATTTTAACATTCCCTGTTGCTTATGGCTCATCAAATGATAGTATGTCGTCCCATTATGAGGCACTATAGTTAGTGATTTGATTTTTGCCTATTGAAGAATTCGGCGGGGGCTTCCAAAATTCTTCGCGATCTCGGGAAAGGGATAGAGAATCGTGAAAGGAATGATCAGGCGTACGGCGGTCGTCGCGCTTATGGTTTATGGGCTTGGCGCTTGCGCCGGCTATTCCGAAGGTCGGGGAATAGTCGATTCGTCTTTCTGGGACACCGGAATGCTGTTCGGCTCCAATGACCGGGCGGAACTCGGCCTTGCCGAAATGGCCAAGGGCAATTACGCGGGAGCCGAAGTCCACTTCAACAAGGCGTTGCGAACCGATCCCAAGGATGTCCACGCCTTGCTGGCTCTTGGGTTTATTTATCAAAGCACCGGGCGGGCGGTGAAGGCCCGTGAAATGTATGAATCAATCCTCGCCATCAGGCCTGACAACAGCAAACAGCTTGTCGTGTGGAAAGAGTTATCGACGCGCCCGGTTTCCGAGATCGCCAGCGTCAATCTCGCCCTGCTGGAAAGCGGAAACATTGTGGGAGGCATGGAGAACAGCGGTTACGGAGAAAGTTTGCCGTCCCCGCCCGGTTTTCCGGCGGACGCCGGCAACCCGATAATCAGCGGCGCTCCTGCCGGTCCGGCCCTGCTGGGCAGGACGGCGCTGCCGCCGCCCAGCCCCGAATCCAGCGCACGGGCGGCGGGATTGGCCCCCACGTTCAGCGGCAATGAAGCCAATGTCGTCGCCCGTTTCAAGGCCATGACCGCGTTGCGCGATCAAAGCCTGATTACCCCGGAAGAATTCAATACCCGCCGTCAGGCCAATATAGGCGCTCTGTTGCCTCTTACTTCTCCGCCTGCGGCGTCCGGCATGGATCGTCCGGTGCCGTCGTCGGAACAGATATCCGGACGCCTCAGGGCTATCGGGCGGGCGCTTGAAATGCGCGCCCTTTCCGTCAGTCAACATTCCGCCGAGCGCACCATGATCCTTGACGCCCTGATGCCCTCGGCGCCGGTATCGGTAGCCAATCCCGGAGCGCCGCCCAAAGGTTTGATGGAAGCCGCCGACGCCGTGCGCAAACTGGAGACGTTGCGGGATGAAAAGCTGATCGACACCGATGAGTACGCCAAGGAGCGAACCGCCATCGAACGCTCCATGCAGCCCGCCGGCACGCCGACCAACAGTCCGTCAGCAGGCAACGGCGCGGCGGTGTCCGCCAAGTCCGGCGCCAAGCGCTCCGGGACGCAACCCGCCGTCCATCTCGCCTCTTACCGTTCGCAAAACGCCGCTGATCGCGGATGGGCGCAAGTGAAGCGCGCCCACCCGACTCTCCTCGGCGATCTTACGCCTGAGGTTTCCAAGGTCGATATGGGACAGGGCAAAGGAATCTTTTACCGGCTTAAGGCCGGACCTCTCAACAGCGACGCCGCCGCCGCCGATATCTGCGCCAAACTGAAACTTCGCCGCCAATATTGCGAGCCGAGTTTTATGGGATCAGGCTGATGTTTACGGAATGATTTGCACCGGCGCCGGCAGTCCGCCCCGGCCCGGAAGGGATGTGCCGCCGCCATATGATCCCGGCGAATCTTGCGGAGTCTTGCTGTCACGGGGGGAAACGGTCAGCATAACACTGCTGCCGCCCAGCGTGGTGCTCTGAATCTGGATGGTGGCGACTCGGTTTTCGCGGGAATAGGTGAGTACGCTCACCGTCGAGCGAATCAAGGTGATTTCCCGCCAGCCGTACCCCGGCAATTCCTGTTTGAAGAAATCAAATATATCGTTGGTGTTATGTGATGATTTGATGGCCAGTCTGCCCAACCATGCCTCATCGCCGCCGAATACCATGGTGCTGTCCATATCGATATCGGACTTGGCCGGCATCGGGATGTCGGCAAAGCGGGAGGAGGCTTTCCCGATATCCGGTTTCCCGGACTTTTCGCCGGTTGTGGCGTCCGTATTGGAACAGCTGGACACGGCGATGCCGATGCTTAATAGAATTACGGGAAGTTTGAGACTGAATCTGAACATGGTCTGATTTTCTCACGGATTATATTTATCAAACCTTAACGTCTCTTATTTTTTGCGGCCCGTTGTTTTCTGTTTCTTTCGGTACATCACCATGAAGAACAGGGTGACGACGGGAATAACTGCGGCGGCGACGACCAACAACTCCTGTGCAAAGCCCATCCAGATAAAGATCGGGACCAGCAGGATGCCGTCATCGGCGTCGAATCCGTAAAAGCTCTTCAACTCCGCCGCCCGTTGTCCGTCTATCTCCTCCATGCGCATCACCAGCCAAAGGATTGACGCCACGGCAATGCCGGCGACTACCCCCAGCGGCGCGGCCCATATTCCGAGGCTGCTTGTCGTCAGGCCGACCCCCAGGCCGATGAAGATCAAAGTATTGCAAATCCCGTCGGCGATCAGGTCATAGGTATGCCCCCACGGGCTGGATTTTCCGGTCACTCTGGCCAGATCGCCGTCGGCCCGGTCCAGAAACACCGACAGGACAAACACGCCGCCGCCGATGACGCGCCAAGGCTGCTCGCCGACCATCATGCACGCCGCTGCGGTAAGGCCGACAATCAGACGCACGGTTGTCAGGTGATTGGGAGTCACCGCCGTTGCCGCCAGGGAGCGCACCAGGGTGGCGCGCGCGGCGCGGTGTATCCAGGTGTTATGACTGATGGCCCTCTCCCTTTCCGAATTACGTTAGCGCGTCTTAGAGCATTATTCGACCAAATGGAACCGCCTGCGCCGAAAAAGACCCCGGCCCTTCGGGTTGCGCCTTGGCGGACGCCCGCTTCGTTGCGCCGTTCGACCGATGCTTTTGCATCGCTCTTCACGTCGCGTCTCGCGGATCGCCTCGCCAATGCGCAACGCAGGCAATTCCATTTGGTCGGATAACGCTCTAGCCGGCAAGAAAAGCCTTGAAGCGACGGGCAACCTCGAACGGCTTGACGGAGGGTCGTCCGAGGTCGGTCGTGGAGCCGATGGAGATTCGCATATGAATTAAGTGAGGTCCTGGCGTTGATAGAGCCTGCGCCAAGGCCTCGGCGAATCCTTCAAGAGAATCACATGAAGATGCTCCGGCATAGCCGCAGGCCATGGCGATAGCGGCAAAATCGACATTGGCCGCCGCCGTCGGCTGGCCGCCGGTGGAATCGTAGACGCCGTTGTCGAGAACGATATGGATCAGATTGCCGGGAGCGTACGCGCCGATAGTGGCCAGCGCCCCCATCTTCATCAACGCCGCGCCGTCCCCGTCAAGCACCACCACCGGTCGGCGCACATTGAGGGCGACGCCGAGGCCGGAGGCGGCGGCGCATCCCATCGATCCCACCTGATAAAAGTGCTGAGGCCGGTCGGCGATAGTGAACAGCTCGCGTCCGCATTTTCCGGTGGTGGCGATGACCGCCGCCGCATCGGGAATCTCCGCCGACAGGCATTCAAGGGTCTGCATCCGCGACGGCGGGGCATTTTTCCCGTTCCGCAGGTCCACCGAACGCCCATGGGGAGGCGCCGCCGCCGGCGCTGCCTTCAGAGGCTCGGAAGCGACATTGCCTTTTTGCATGATGAAGGCGAAGGGAAGACCGCTGCGCTCCATAACCGAATCGGCCTCGGCCAGCGCTTTCGCCACATCTTCCCGGCAGGAGGGGAATGGTCGGTGAGGAATCCTGATAACGTCCAGCAGCGCCGGTGTGATCTCGCCCATCAATTCGTGCTGGGGTTCATCGGCAAGCCCCGGCTCCCCGCGCCAGGTTACGATCAGCAGCGTCGGAATGCGAAACGGGAAGTTCAGCGAGGTCAACGGGTTCACCGTGTTGCCCAACCCCGAGTTCTGGCACATGACCGCCGTCTTGTGTCCGGCCAGCCAGGCGCCGGCGGCGATGCCCACCGCCTCGCCTTCGCTGGCGGCGGCGATATAGGTCAGCCTTTTATCGCCGATCACCCGATTGATCAGCGGCGTCAGCAGCGAGCAGGGAACGCCGGTAAAGAAATCAAATCCCGCCTCACGGGCGGGAGCCAGAAAATCGTCGGCTCCGATCACAGGAACTCACGCGCTTTTGCAAGGTCGGAGGTGTCGTCAACATCCAGCCAGTGGCCGGTGACATAAAGCACGGAAATTTTGTGACCGTCTTCCAGCAATCCGGCGAACAGGCCGACCAGACCTGCCTTATGAAGGCTGCCGTCTTCGCGCATCGTCGCCATTTTGGCGCGCACCAGTCGGCCTCCTTCGGCGGTAAGCTTGGCCAGACCGATCCACTCGCCGTTCACCGTATCTGTTTTCAGGTCGGGACCGATGCGGCTGAGATGCACATGATCGTCCTTCAGGTAATCGGTGGAAAAGCCGGTGGTGCAGGCGCACAGGTCGCGCACCCATTCGGCGGAGTCGGAGCGGCGACTCTCCCACATGGCGTCCACCGCCAATACGATATCGCCGGAAGCCGCCCTGATTCTATCAAGTATATAATGACGGAACAGGATGTCGCCGTAAGCGACCAGACATTCCCCCTGAATGCTGTCTACGGCGCAGGCAAGGCTGGCGACCTCGCCGGTGGTGGCGTAAACATCGTTGTCAACGGTCTTGATCGAGGGCAGATTGATCATCTCCTTGTGGTAGCCGCGAACCACGGTGATGTCGCGCACCCCGCCTTCGTTGAAGGTATCCACCAGACGGCGCAGCAGGGGTTGACCGCGAACATCAACCATGCACTTGGGACGGTCTTCGGTGAGTTTGCCCAACTGGCGTCCGCGTGAGGCGGCGAGAATAACGGCCCTCGGCTCGTCGCGCTTGGAAGGCAGATAACGTTTCTCGGCCTCCGCCAGTTCGTCATCGCCGGTGATTGCAAAAACTTCCTGAACGCTGACGATGCTGTCCTCGACGCCGGCCAGACTTTCCTCGCGCTGAATGCGGCAACTGATGTCGCGCATGGCGGTAATGGCGGCGCGCATGTTGTGGTTGGCCCAGATAACCACCGAAATTCCGGCCTTGCGGAACTCGTCGGTGGGGGTGTTGAAATACTTGGTGGGGACGATCACCACCGGGCAGCGGTTGCCCCATTCAGCCTTGAAAGCCAACACTTCGTCGGCGGTTGAGCGTTTGGAATGGATCAGCAGGGCGTCGGCGCCGGCCTTATGGTAGGCCTCGGCGCGGCGCAGGGCTTCGTCCAGCCCCCAACCGGCGATCAGGGCTTCTATTCGCGCCACCAAACAGAAATCCGCATTGGTCTGGCTGTCCTTGCCAGCCTGGATTTTACCGCAAAACTCATCGATTTCGGCCAATTGCTGGCGCTCGCCGATGAACGAGTTGGTCTTGGGGAACACCTTGTCCTCGATGCAGATGCCGGCGATGTCGCGCTCGCACATTTTGCGCACTACCCGGCGGAGGTTGTTGAAATTGCCGTAGCCGGTATCGCCGTCCATCAGGATGGGAATCGAGGTGGCGTCCGACATGAACTCCATTACGTCAAGAACCTGGGTCCACGACGCCTCGTTATTGTCGCGCAGCCCCATTGCCGCCGATACCGACAGGCCGGAGGCCCAAATGCCCTTGAAGCCCGACTCTTCGACGATCTTGGCGGACAGGCCGTCGTGAGCCTCCATAAGAAACTCAATCTCGGGCGACATTATCATCGCCCTCAACTGCGCCGCTTTGGTCGGCGATTCTTCCGCTTTGACGGATATCGGTTTTATTTTAACTGACACTTACACGGGTTCCTCATCAAGGATTGCAAGGGCGCATATAGCATAATTACGCACAAACTCAATGTTCAAAGCGCGGGCGTCTGAAATAGCCGGGCTTGATAAATTCCTCTTCTGAATCTAAGGATAGATAATATTTTTAACCGGGATGTCGGCAAGCACATGAAAACCTGTCTGATCGTAGATGATTCAAAGGTCATCCGCATGGTGGCCCGCAAGATACTGACCGAACTCGGCTTTGAAGCGCGGGAAGCGGCTGACGGTCAACTCGCCTTTGACGCCTGCAAGGCGGCTATGCCGGAAGCGGTTTTGCTCGACTGGAACATGCCGGTTATGAACGGCGTCGAATTCCTGAAGGAGCTTCGCCTGCTTCCCGGCGGCGACAAGCCGGTGGTTATTTTCTGCACGACCGAGAACGATATCGAACATATTCAGAAAGCTATCGAGGCGGGAGCCAACGAATACATCATGAAGCCCTTCGACAGCGAGATCATTCAGGCCAAGTTCTCCCAGGTCGGCCTCCTGTAGCTTCCTTCCTGACAATTTCTCTCCCATGAAAAAGCAAATCGCCGCCCGGCGGACCTTCGCCATTATCTCGCATCCCGACGCCGGTAAAACGACGCTTACGGAAAAGCTTCTGCTGTTCGGCGGAGCCATAAAAATGGCCGGCGCCGTGAAGGCTCGCGGGAAAGCGCGCAACACCCGTTCCGACTGGATGAAGGTGGAAGCGGAGCGCGGCATTTCCGTGGCCTCCTCGGTGATGACCTATGAGTTCGGCGGCTGCACCTTTAATCTGTTGGACACGCCCGGCCACGAGGATTTCAGCGAGGACACCTATCGCACGCTCACCGCCGTCGATTCGGCGGTCATGGTCATCGACGCGGCCAAAGGCATCGAGTCCCGGACGCGAAAACTTTTCGAAGTCTGCCGCCTGCGGGACATTCCGATCATAACCTTTATCAATAAACTGGACCGCGAAGGGCGCGATCCGTTTGATTTGCTGGATGATATCGAGCAGACCCTGGCCCTCAACGTTACGCCGGTCAGTTGGCCAATCGGCATGGGGCGGGATTTTCTCGGCTGTTACGATATTCTTAACGACGGACTGTTGCTTATCGGCAAGGGTCAGACCTCCGGCCTGGAGCAGTGCGTCGGCTTGGACGATCCGAAGCTTGACGTCCTTTTGCCCGAACAAGCCGTCCGCAAATTGCGCGAGGATATTCTTATGGCCGAGGGGCTGTGCCATGCGTTTGATCTTCAGTCTTACCGCGAGGGCCATTTGAGTCCGGTCTATTTCGGCAGCGCCATAAACAATTTCGGCGTTCACGAACTTCTCAAAGGCCTGATCGCCATGGCCCCCCCGCCTCAATCGCGGCAGGCCGAGGAACGCATCGTCGCTCCCGACGAGGAAAAGGTCAGCGGGTTCGTGTTCAAGATTCAGGCCAACATGGACCCCAAGCATCGGGACCGGATCGCCTTCTTCCGTTTGTCATCCGGGCGCCTGAAGCGGGGGATGAAACTGCAACATGTGCGGAGCGGCAAGCAATTCATCCTTCATAATCCGTTGCTGTTCCTCGCCCAGAATCGGGAAACCGTCGATGACGCCTGGGCCGGGGACATCATCGGCATTCCCAACCACGGCAACCTTCGCATCGGCGATACGCTGACCGAGGGCGAGACGCTGAAGTTCACCGGAATTCCGAGCTTTGCTCCCGAAATGATGAAAAGCGTGCATCCCGAAGACCCCATGCGCGCCAAGCATCTGGGGCGTTCCTTGCGTCATCTGGCCGAAGAAGGCGTCGCCAGGGTGTTCAAGCCGCAAATCGGCTTTGACTGGATCATCGGCGTTATCGGCGCCCTTCAGTTCGAGGTGATCGCCGATCGCATCCGCACCGAATACGACATCCCGGTGCGCCTTGAGCCGACGACGCTCTATACCGCCCGCTGGGTTGAGGCTGACGACTGCCTGACCATGAAAAAATTTATCAAGGCCAACAGCGCGGCCATCGCCGATGATCACGACGGCGCTCCCGTTTTCATGGCGCGGAACGCCTGGCATCTTGACCAGGCCGGCAAGGATTGGCCGGAAATCCGTTTCCTGAAGACGAAGGAACAGACAAGGTAAGGTCGTTTCCTGATTTTTTAGGTATGGACGTAAGAATTTCGTTGAGATATGTATGTATCTATGATTTTTCAGGATATATATTCTGTACGATCAGCTAGGTTACTTTTTGATGCAGTTAACTTTTAGAGGGGGGGGCAATGGCAAACCCAGGTTCGGGCGCGGCACCGGCGTGTTGTGACGTGCCTTTCATGCAACGGCTTCTTGACAATATGTGGTTGCTCGTTGTGATCGGCAACGTTGTGCCGATGTTAATTTACGTCGTGTGGGGCGTTTACGACGCTCTCGCGATTCCGCCGGCACCATAACTTAGAGGGGGAGAACAAATGGCTATTACACCTCCAGAAAATCCGCTCTGGTGGAACGAGCCGATAGAAAAAACCGAGGTTACGTGGATCAGCGTCGCTTTGGTTTGGGCATTGATATTGTTTTTTATGATGCCCTATTGGCACATCGCCGGTAAACAGAATCTGTCCAACGAGGCCTATGAGATCGGACCGGCGGCATTCGAGGCCAAGGTTAACGCCATGGTCGATAAGCACAAGACCGCTAAAACGGTCGGCGCGAACAACGTTCCCGTTGTCCACCCGCCGGCAGGCAGCGATGTTTATCTGCTCGCCCGCCTGTGGGAATGGTACCCGATCCTCGAACTGGAAAAGGGGCAGAACTATCGCTTCCACCTTTCCTCGCTGGATTACCTGCACGGGTTCTCGCTGTTGCCTGAGAACATTAACATTCAGATCCATCCCGATTACGAGTTGGTGTTTACGCTGACCCCGACTTCATCGGGCGAATTCGGATTGATCTGTAACGAATTTTGCGGCATCGGACATCACACCATGTCGTCCAAAATGTTCGTTGTAGAGAAGTGAGGGGGGCGATCATGGCACAATTCAGAACATGTCCCGAAACGGGATTTAAAATCGACCTCGCCGCCGAAAAGCTGATCAAGTGGAACGCGGTTACGGCCGTGGTCTTCTTCCTGGTCGGCGGACTTATGGGTCTATTGGTGGCGTTGACGCGCTGGCCGGCCGTACATCTTCTTCCGGCCGATTTGTTCTACCTGGCGCTTACCGCGCACGGCCTGGACATTCTGCTGGTGTGGATTATCTTCTTTGAGGTGGCGTTGCTTTACTTCACCTCGGCGATTCTCCTGAATTGCCGTCTGGCGGGACCCGGCTGGGCATGGATTGCCTACTGGACGATGCTGGTCGGAGCGGCGATCACCAACGTCGCCGTACTCAGCGGCAATTCCAGCGTTATGTTTACTTCCTATCCGCCGATGATGGCGACGCCGGACTTCTACCTCGGCATAATCCTGTTTGCCGTCGGCGCTCTTATCGCCTGCTTCGTTTTCTTCTTCACCATTCACATGGCGAAGGTGGAAAAAGTCTTTGTCGGCACTGTCCCTCTGGTGACTTTCGGCGCCATAACGGCGGCGTTGATTGCCGTGTTCACCATCCTTACCGGCGCCATCATTCTTATTCCGACGTTGGCGTGGTCGGCGGGTCTGCTGGGACATATCGACACCGTTGTTTACAAGGTTATCTGGTGGGCGATGGGTCATTCCTCGCAGCAGATCAACGTGTCGGCTCATATCGCGGTGTGGTATGCCAGCGCGGCGATCCTGTTCGGAGCCAAGCCGCTGTCTGAAAAAGTCAGCCGGTTTGCCTTCCTGCTGTATATCTTCTTCCTGCAATTGGCCAGCGCCCACCATCTGCTGGTTGATCCGGGCATTACCTCGGAGTGGAAGATCTTCAACACCAGCTACGCCCTCTATCTGGCGGTGCTGGCCAGCATGGTCCACGGCTTGACCGTGCCGGGTTGCGTTGAAGCGGCCCAGCGCAAGAAGGGCTATAACAACGGCTTGTTTGAGTGGCTGACCAAGGCGCCTTGGGGCAATCCGGTATTCTCCGCGTTTGCCTTGTCGTTGGTCATGTTCGGCTTCCTCGGCGGCATAACCGGCGTGGTGCTGGGCACCGAGCAGCTTAACCTGATTATGCACAACACCATGTATGTTCCCGGTCACTTCCATGGCACCGTCGCCACAGGAACGACCCTGGCCTTCATGGGTATCTCCTACTGGATCGTACCCACGTTGTGGCAGAAGGAACTGGTGTTGCCCGGTCTGGCCAAGTTTCAGCCGTATCTGTTCGGTCTTGGGATGGGCGGTTTGGCTATCCTGCAAATGGGCGCCGGAACCGTCGGCGCGCCGCGCCGGCACTGGGATATGTCCTTTGCCGACGCCGCCATCGGTTATGATTTGCCTGCTTCGGCTTTCATGATGATGGGACTCGCCAGCTTGTGCGGCGTTATCGGCGCCGTCGGCGGGCTTGTTTATGTGCTCAACATGGTGCTGACCATCTTGGTCGGCAAATCCAAGGTTCATGCTCCGGCGGCAAAAGCGGCCCCGGCGGCTTCAGTGGCTTCCGCCGCTACCAAACACGGTAGCGCCGGCGCCATGGAGGTGCCCGGCACCTTCACCTTGGCGATGATCTTCCTGGTCACGTTTGTTCTCTACTACTTCGTGAACTGGAAGTATCTGTCCGACGTCTGGGGTCTTAGCTGAGACTCTAAAATGGGGTGGATGGCCTAACCGCCGTCCACCCCGTTATTTTTTTTGCCCTTTTTTATAAAATTTCGGATGGGAACATGGCCGTCGGCAAGCACTGCCTGATATTGTTGCGACTCGGCGGCTTCACGGTCGCCGGGTTTTTTGCGTTTATGGCGGCGGCCATGGCCCAACCCATGGATGACGCCGTCGTAAAAGGCTCGGGATACAGCGAAAAGGAAGCCTATGCCTATAGTCAGGGCGTCATCGGCAAGTCGGTCGGCGATTACGATTTCAAGGACAGCCGGGGACAGCCGGTAAAGTTATCCGATTTTCGCGGCAAGGTTCTGATCATCAGCCTGATCTATTCAAGCTGCGCCCATGTCTGTCCGTTGATCACCAATCAGATCAACGACACCCGCGTGGTTGCAAACAAGGCCTTCGGCGAGGATCAGTATTCCATCGTTTCCATCGGCTTTGATACGGTCAACGACACTCCCGAAAGGATGCGCCTTTACGCCGGTCAGAACGGCGTTGACGGGATCAAGAACTGGAAGTTCCTGAGCGCCGACGCCGCCACCATCAAAAGCCTGACCAAAGACCTGGGGTTTATCTACTACCCGGCGTCGGGAGGGTTTGAACACCTGACCCAGACCTCGGTGCTTACCGTTGAAGGCAAGGTCTATCGCCATGTTTACGGCGAAACATTCGATCTGCCGCTGCTGATCGACCCTATCAAGCAGTTAATTTTCGGAACCGAAGACCCGTATGCCAGCGTTGATGATTTTGTCAAAAAAATTCGCCTGTTCTGCACGGTCTATGATCCGCTGAATAACACATATAAGTTTGACATCACCATTTTTGTCCGCATCGCCGCCGGGCTGACCGTCATCATTCCGATGATCTTTTTCGTTATCAGGCAAAGCATACTGATCAGGCGCAGACGTATCGCCGCCGAGAAGGAAGCGGCGGTGATGGGGCCGAAACTTTCCCCTTCTTGACTCCCGTCAATGCGCTCTAACGTCTGCGGCTTCAAAAAAGAGACCGTAAGGGAGACTGCGTTTGCCGAAAAACTTCCGCCGCCCGCTGCAAGACTTCCTGCTTTGCGTTGAAGCGGTATTCGACCGCGCCTTCGGGCCGAAGTGGAACCCGTTGCGCCAGCTCGGCAGCATAACGTTCTACCTTTACTGGATCGTCGCCGGGACCGGCATTTACCTTTACATCCTGTTCGATACCAGCGTCGCCGGCGCCTATAATTCCGTTCAGTATATTACGCATGAGCAGTGGTATCTGGGAGGCGTAATCCGCAGCTTCCACCGCTACGGCTCGGACACCATGGTGGTGTCGGCGATATTGCATTTAAGCCGTGAATTCATCTTTGACCGCTATCGCGATGTCCGCTGGTTTACCTGGGTTCTCGGCGTGCCAATCCTGTGGATGCTCGTTTTTTCCGGCATCAGCGGCTACTGGCTGGTTTGGGATCAACTGGCCCAGTATATCGCTATCGCCTCCATGGAATGGATCGACTGGCTGGGGATATTCGGCGAGCATGTCGCCAATAATTTCCTGACCAGGGGAAGCCTTGGCGACAGGTTTTTCACCCTCCTGATCTTTATGCACATCTTTGCCCCGCTGATGCTGCTGTTCATCATGTGGTTCCATGTGCTGAGGGTGAGCCGTCCGAAAATTAAACCTCCACGCGGCCTGGCCGTAGGCATAACCCTGATGCTGTTTGTCATCGCTTTGGTCAAGCCGGCGATCAGCCATCTTCCGGCGGACCTGGGAACGACGCCGACCACCGTGAACCTGGACTGGTTCTTCATGATATTCTATCCCTTGTTTGAGAACTGGGGTCCGGGAAGCCTGTGGGGAATAGCCTTGGCGGTGACCTTGCTTTCGGCGGCCATGCCGTGGCTGCCGCCGATGCGGCTGCCCAGGCCGGCCTTTGTTGACCTGGCAAAATGTAACGGCTGCACCCGCTGTTACGCCGACTGTCCGTTCAATGCGGTGGTCATGCAGCCCCGCACCGACGGACGCCCCTTCAAGGAAGAAGCGGTGGTAAACGCCGACCTGTGCACGGCGTGCGGCATTTGCGTCGGCGCCTGCCCCATCTCCACGCCCTTCCGTAATACCGAAGAACTGGCCACCGGCATCGACCTTCCCGACCTGTCGCTGGCGAAGCTGCGCGACCTTACCAACAAGGCGATGGAAAAATTAAAGGGCGGGGGCGATAACGGACGGCCCAAGGTTCTCGTGTTCGGCTGCGATCACAGCATTGACATCAGGTTGATCGAACAGCCCGGAGTGACCGGATTCAGCCTTCCCTGCATCGCCATGTTGCCGCCGTCTTTCATTGATTACGCGCTCAGCCGCGAGGGGCCTGACGGCGTATTGCTGGTCGGTTGCCGGGAATGCGACTGCTACAGCCGTTTGGGTGATCACTGGATGCGTGACCGCATCAACGGCTTCCGCGACCCGGAATTGCGCAAGAGAGTGCCTCGTGACCGCTTCCGCACCACCTGGGCGTCGCGCATCGACAGGAAGCTGCTGGAGACGGAGCTTGCGACGTTCCGCGCCTCGCTTGAAGGAAGATCATGATGGGTGATCTCTTTCACATCGAAATAATCGGCGGATTGCGCCTCGGACATTTATGGCCTGTGTTCATTATCGGCCCGTTAGTCGGGTTTCTTTTTTATCATCTGACGCTGAAGGACATCTTTAACCCGTCGCCTGAGGTCAAGGAGATGAAGCGCCTCCAGAAACTGGAGCGCCGGCGCCGTAAAGATGTGCGGGAACTGGATTCAAAGCTGCGAAAAGAGCGGTCAACCGTCGGCAGATATCCGATGACGCCGTCGCGGTTGTTCGCGCAAGCGGTGTTTTATGTGCCTTTCGCCTTTATGGTCGCCCATTTTTCAAATACGCCGCCCTATTCCGTTGTTTCCCCCGATCAGGCGCTGATCAAGATGAGCATGACGCTTCCCGGACAACACAAGGAGAAATGCCACAAACGCACCAAGGAGGAAATCGCCGAACTGTCTCCCAACATGCGCGCTCCGATGAAGTGTTCCAGGGAGCGCTGGCCGGTGCTTGTCGAATTGAAACTGGACGGCAAACTGCTTTATCGCGAGACGCTTAAGCCCGTGGGCATAACCGGCGACGGACAGTCCAGTTTTTATGAGAACTTCAAGGCGCCTGCCGGCAGGCACACTATGTCGCTGGGCATAATCGATGATGGCGGCGATGAAAAATTCAATTATTTCCTGGAAAAGGAAATAACCCTGGAGCCTGTCCAGGTGATGGTCTTCTCCTTCGACACCGTAACCGGCGCGGTCTACGTCAAATAAAGCGGTGGTTACTCGACCGTGATCAGACCCGTCATTTTTTCATCGACGCCGTGGGGGCCGCATAGATACGGATATTTGCCGGCCTTTTCAAAGGTGTGCCGCCAGCCGTCGCCGGGGAAAAAACGCGCCGACTCGTCAATGCCCGCGTCTTTAAGCCAAACGCTGTGATTGGTCCGCTTTTCCACATTCACCCATTGCACCTTGGTTCCCGCCTTGATCGTCAATTCCTTGGG
Organism: Rhodospirillales bacterium RIFCSPLOWO2_02_FULL_58_16; assembly: GCA_001830425.1. Taxonomy (NCBI): domain Bacteria; kingdom Pseudomonadati; phylum Pseudomonadota; class Alphaproteobacteria; order Rhodospirillales; species Rhodospirillales bacterium RIFCSPLOWO2_02_FULL_58_16. Next base: position 27,629 of record MIAA01000036.1, on the reverse strand, counting down.
GCAGAAATTGAATTTGTAGGTGAGTACGACAACCGCCTTGGGGTCGACGGCAGGGTCAGGCTCGACGCTTTTGAGCCGTTCAGCCGCCTCGGCGCAGATTTCAACGGGCTGAGCGGTGGGATCGGCCGCCGAAACCTGAACGGTCGAAACGGTCACGCCGAAACCGAGCGCCGCCATGATCCATATTTTTCTCATCTTTTCATCTCCCTTATATCAGCGACCGTAAAAAATGACTCTGAAAAATCCTCCCCCTTTTAGAAGGGGGAGTTATCAGCCTGTGTGCTTTGAACACAGAGGCGCAGAGGCGCAGAGAAGATTAAGCGAAGGGTTCTTCCTGCTTTTTCTTTTTTTCTATCCTCCTCTGTGTCTCTGAGCCTCTGTGGTTAAAAAAACAGTGCTTATTCCGGTCAACGCGCCGGGCATGATAACAAAAAATCGCCGACTCCGTTAAGAGCCGGCGATTTTTCAGCGGGTTATGCCGGTCTGCTTATTTAGACAATGTCTGAACATAGGCCAGGATATCGCCGGAAACGTTCTCCGGCAGGGCGCGCAGACCCGGCATCGGCTGTTTGGGACGACCGTTGCGGATGGTGTGCAGGCCCCGCCACGGGTTTTCGTTGGTGAGAGCGCCGAGGGCCGGCAGGTCGGCAATCAACTTGCCGTCAGCGCCGTGACAGTTGATGCAAAGGGTGCTGTAGTACAACTTGCCCTTGGCCTTGTCGCCGGTGCCCTGGCCCGTCGCGCTGATATATTTGCCGACATCGCCCAATCCGGCGCTGACAAAAGCGGCGAGGGCTTCAACTTCCTCGTCTTCGATCGAATCGTCTTTAAGGCCGTGTTTTCCCTTGATGACGTCAAGCAGGCTCTTGGGATCCTTGCCGGCGGCGCCGATGACGCCCTTGATGCCTGTAAAGTCCTTGTCGCCTTCCTTGCCGAAAACGCCGTCCTTGCCCTTGTAATCCCAGCCGTGACAACTGATGCACAGCCACGACTTGGCTTTCCGGGCCTTGCCCTTGTCCTGGGGATAAGCCTCATTCGTGCCCATGGGCGGGTCGGCGGCTTCGGTGATCTCGATCCAGTTATCGTATAACTGACCGCCCTGGGCGATTTTATACTCGGTTCCGCCTTCTATGTCGGAGCCGGCGAAGACCGCGCCCGGCGTTAAAAGAAATGCTGCGGCAAACGCCGCCAATACAAACTTGCTGGTTCCCATTTGAAAATCTCCCCCCTCATTGAGCCGAGCCTCGCATAGTTGACGCGACTCTATCATAAAGCGCCGCATGAACAGCAAAAATTTTACTTACGGATGAAAAAAATGCAAAAAAAAGGCGGACATGGGTCACATGTCCGCCTTTTCCAGAGATAAACCGGCTTAGCCTACGCGATTTTTCCGGCTGTAGATATTGAACTTACCCGTGGGGGTTTCGAGTCCCTTGATGCGGGCCTTTTCCGCGAGCGTCTTGCTGTCATAGACGACGATTTCGCCTGTGTTGCTTACGATAGCAGCCTTGTCGCCGGCAGCGGCGGCGGGACGCTTCTTGTTCCAGGCGGACACCCAAACCTCGGAGCCGTCCTTGTTGAACTCGATATGCACAGCCGCCATGCCTTCGCCCTGGGTTACGCGGAGCGACTTGACGACCTTGCCGGTCTTCTTGTCAAGAACAGAGACGCTCTGGTTGACTTCAGGATCCGGCATCAGAGTCTGGTCGGCAAAGACATAAGGCGAATTGGGGTGGGTGCGGATGAACAGGCCGGGACCGCCGGTCTTTTCATCATAGCACTTCTTCCAGGCCTGGTCCGGACGGCCCTTGGGGTCGTTGCCCCAAGCGGTGATCTTGCCTTCGCCCAGATGGACGGTGGCTCCTACCGGTCCGCACTTGTCGTCGTTCCAGTTGGCGCCGGGTCCGGGATGGGGCTTCACGCCGGTTTCAAGCGAGCCGACGGCCTTGCGGGTAACGGTGTCCACAAATTCCATGCGGTTGGAAGCATTGGCCGCAATCTGGAAGTACTTTCCGGACGGGTCGAAGAAGCCGTCGTGGAGCATCAAGTGGGTGTTTTGCTTCTCGACGCGCAGGTTGTCGAGATCGCTGTAATCGACCTGCCACACCTGACCGAGTTCCTTCACCGCGACCATCCATGTCGGGGACATCGCAGGGGCGTAGATGGCGGCGACGCGGGCTTCGTTGACGAATTCGCCGTTGATGTTGGTGCCACGGGTGGAAACCACTTTCAGCGGCTCCATGGTTTTGCCGTCAAGGATGGCGAAGTGCGGGGGCCAGTAACCGCCGCCGATGACGTATTTGTCTTTCCATTCTCCATAGTGGGAAACGGCGACGTCACGGGCTTCGTAGGCGATTCTGGCTTCGGCGGTAGATACCGGGGGATTCGCCCACACGTCGATCTTGTTCATCCTGCCGTCACGGCCCTGGGTGTACCAGAAACGACCTTCAGAGGACTCTTTCAGGACGTGAATGGCGTAACCGGTGTCGACCCTGGTGACCACTTCCTTTTTGTCGCCGTCGATAACGCCGACCTTGCCGGCGTCACGCAGGATGACCATGAAGAAGTTTTCCCAATTACGGTCATGAGCGGGCTTCGCCGGATAATCTTTCGGTTCGACGCGGACTTTGTGGGTCTTCTTCATGTCGGCCAGGCTCATTTCTGGCGGAACCGCGACCGGCATTTGCAGATAGACGGCCATATCGGCGATTTCCTGCTTGGAGAGAGTCTCGTCGAAGTTGACCATCCCGTTTTCGGTGCCGAGAGTGATGATCTTGGTAAGGTCCTTGGTGCCCATGGCGATCGTGCCTTTGGCCGTGACCACGCCCTTGGCGTCAGTCGTCGGGCCGGGCAGAAGGGACTTGCCGGTGGCGCCCTTACGCAGAACGCCATGACAGCCTGTGCAGCGCTGGAAGAAAATCGTGTTCGATTTCTCAAACGCTTCTTTGGATAACGTGGGCGCCGCCGCTTCTTCCGCTACGGCAATAGCCGCAGTGCCCATCATCAGGCCGCCGACCAAGCTTGCCACTGATGTGACAAACATTAGTTTTTTCATAAAATTGCCTCCCTGTTGATTAAAGTCACACTAGAGTTGACCTGGCGTTCTCCTTTTTCTCTTTCCCCCCAATAACGAGATAAGGAAAAGCTAACGTTTAATTAGCCGTGAGAAGGCGTAGAAAACGACATTGCCGCACAATGTGAATGGTTATTGCCAACTAATCAACCCTTGACTTTGACTTTTTGCACAATTTTTTTGGGGAGTTCGGAAAGGGTTGCGCCGGAAAGGGTGGCGCGGAATTCTTTTTTGTGCTTCCCTTGCCTCAAATTCGGTTGCGAATGCCTGATTCCGGGAGGTTTATGGTGAGCGACGTCAGTTGTGTTTATCTGGTGGGGGCCGGGCCGGGGGACCCTGATCTGATGACGATCAAGGCCCGACGGCTTCTTATGAGTGCCGATGTGGTCGTTTATGACCGTCTGGTCTCGCCGGAAATTCTCGACCTCGTTCCGCCGGGAAAAGCCCGCATCTTCGTCGGCAAGGCTCCCAACAACCATCATATGCCCCAGGACGATATCAACGATCTGCTGGTCAGCCTCGCCAAAAGTAACCATTCCGTGGTTCGCCTCAAGGGCGGAGACCCGTTTATTTTCGGTCGCGGCAGCGAGGAGGCTTTATATCTGAAACTTCACGGCGTACCTTTCGAGGTCGTGCCGGGGGTTACCTCCGCCTCGGCGGCCGGCAGCGCTCTCGGCATTCCTCTGACGCACCGCGCTCTCGCCACCGGCGTGCAGTTTGTCACCGGCCATTGTCAGTCCGAAGACGAACTCGACCTGAACTGGAAAGGCATGGCCGACCCCAACACCACCATCGTCTTTTATATGGGACTGGCCAACCTTCCCCGGATCGCCGACGAGTTGATCGCCGCAGGGATGGCCGCCGATACGCCGGCGGCGGCGGTGCTCAAGGTAACGGCGGCGGGTCAAAGGCAATGTGTCACCACTCTTGAACGATTGCCCGCTCTGGTCGTCGCGCTCGGCTATAAAACGCCGGTCATGATCATCATCGGTAAGGTCGTCAGTCTGGCCAAGAGTCTGAACTGGCAGGGATTGATCTATGAGGATGCGGTTCTCGACAACGAGGAAGAATGTTCGGCCAGTGCGTAACGACGCCCTGATCGTTGTTCTTGCCCTCTGTCTGTCGGCCTTCTCCACCGTTTTATTCGCCGATATCAGGTCCGAACGGCAGACGGAACTCTTGTACCTTCTTGACCATGATTGCGGATCGTGCCACGGCATGACCCGCAAGGGCGGCCTGGGATCGCCTCTTCTGCCTTCGCTCCTCGCCGAGAGGTCTGACGATGCGCTGGCCTCTATCATTCTCGACGGCATTCCCGGCACGCCGATGCCGCCCTGGCGACCCCTTATCAACGTCGAGGAAACCAGATGGCTGGTCCGGATTCTACGCAACAAGGAGGAAAAACCATGATCTTTCTGCGCATCATCGCGCTTTGCGCCGCCGTCGGCGCCTGCGCTTCCGTCGAATACAAAGGCTCCGGCGACCTTGGCGTCATCATCGAGAGAGCGGTCGGCTCCGTCCTTATCGTCAACACCACCACTCGTTCTAAAATCGCCCGCGTCGAAGGGCTTGGCGATCTCAGCCACGCTTCCGCCGTCTACTCCCGCGACGAGCATTACGTTTATGTCTTCGGGCGCGACGGCGGCCTGTCCAAGATCGATATTTTGGCCGGTAAACTTGTCAACCGGGTGGTTCAGGGCGACAACGCCATCGGCGGCGCCGTCTCCCAGGACGGGCGGCTGATCGCCGTCTCTAATTATACGCCGGGCGGCGTGCGCGTTTTCGACGCCGAGACCCTGAAAATGGTCGCCGACATCCCCGCCGTTTACGGAACGGAGGGAAAGGCGTCAAAGACGGTGGGGCTGGTGGACGCGCCGGGGCGGCGTTTTGTCTTTACCCTTTATGACGGCGGCGAGATATGGCTCGCCGACCTCAACGACCCCGCCAAGCCTGTTATTACCAAATATAAAGACATCGGTTCGCTGCCCTACGACGCCCTGATTACGCCGGGCGGACATTACTATATCGCCGGGCTGTTCGGCGAGGACGGCATGGCGCTGCTCGACCTGTGGAAGCCGGAAGCCGGAGTGACGCGGATTCTCGGCGACTACGGGAAGGGATCGGAAAAGCTGCCCGTCTACAAAATGCCGCATCTGGAGGGCTGGGCCGTCGTTGACGGCAAGGCTTTTGTTCCGGCGGTAGGGCGCAACGAGGTGCTGATCATCGACACGGCAACCTGGAAGCAGGCGGGAAGCATTCCGGTGCACGGCCAGCCGATATTCGTGGCGGCCCGTCCCGACGGTCGTCATATCTGGGTCAATTTCGCTTTGCCTAATAACGATGTCATACAGATTATCGACGTGGCTACCAACTCCGTCGTCAAGGAATTGACGCCGGGCAAGGGGGTGCTGCATATGGAGTTTACGCCGCGCGGCGAGGAAGTCTGGGTTTCGGTGCGCGACATCGACCGGGTGCTGGTCTACGATACTGCCGATTTTCATGTCGTCAAGGAACTGCCGGCGGACAAGCCGAGCGGTATTTTCTTTACCTCACGGGCGCATCGCATCGGATTGTAATGAGCAATGAATGATCTGGAAAAACGTCTTCTCGACGAATTTCAGAGGGATTTCCCCCTGACTGAACGTCCCTTCGCCGACATTGCGCGCCGGCTCGACGTCGGCGAGGACGAGGTCATCGCGGCGCTGAAGGAACTGAGCGAGAGCGGCGCCGTCAGCCGCGTCGGCTGCGTATTTCGCCCCGGCGGCGTAGGCGTCGGCACGTTGGCCGCCATGGAAGTGCCCGCCGAACGCCTTGAGGAAGTCGCCGAACTGGTCAGCGGCTTTGACGAGGTCAACCACAACTATGAACGCGAGCATCGCCTTAATCTATGGTTTGTCATCACCGCCGCCGACGACAAAGGAATAAGCCGCGTCATCGCCGAGATATCACGCCGAAGCGGCCTTGATGTTCTGGACCTTCCCATGCTTGAGGGCTATCACCTGGACCTGGGGTTTGACCTGAAATGGAACTGACCGAGCAGGATCGCCGCTTGATAACCGCTGTCGAGCGGGGCTTGCCGCTGTGCCGCCGCCCCTTCCGTGAAATCGGGAAGCAGGCCGGGATCAGCGAGAGCGAAGTGATCGCCGCCCTTGGCCGCATGGCGGAAAGCGGAATCATCAGCCGCATGGGCGTGATCGTCCGCCATCACGAATTGGGCTACAGAAACAACGCCATGGTGGTGTGGGATATTCCCGATGAAAAGGCCGGAGAAATCGGCAGACGTTTCAAAACATTCGCTTTCGTCACCTTATGTTACCGGCGCAAACGGCGGCCCCCGGTTTGGCCCTATAATCTGTTTTGCATGGTTCACGGTCGCGAACGCGACGTGGTGCTGGCCCAGGTGGAGGAGCTGGCCGAGGGTTGCGGGCTTAAAGACATGCCCCGCGAGGTGCTTTTCAGCGGACGCCGCTTCAAGCAGCGCGGCGCCGTTTACTCTCCGGCGGCGAGCGTCATATGAGCGCCCCCAAGCCGATTTTACTGGACGACGCCGACAGGGCCATTATCAACGGCCTGCAAGGTGCTTTTCCCCTCAGCGAGGAGCCTTTCGCCGAGGTTGCCGAACGGCTGGGGCTGGACCGGGACGATCTTATCGCCCGCATCCGAAGGATGCTGGATAACAACGTGCTGACCAGATTCGGCCCCATGTATCACGCCGAAAAACTGGGCGGCGGCCTTACCCTGGCAGCGATGAAAGTGCCGGAAGCGGACTTTGACGCCGTCGCCGAACAGGTCAACGCCCATCCCGAAGTCGCTCACAATTACGCCCGCGACCATCGACTTAACATGTGGTTCGTCATCGCCACCGAAACCCAGCAAAGCATCGCCGAGGTCATCGCCGCCATCGAGGAAGAGACCGGCCTTAAAGTTTACAACATGCCGAAGATCAGGGAATTCTTCATCGGCTTGAGTTTCGGAGCTTAAAGGCATGGATGACAGGGCGACCATTGACGACATCGACCGCCGGATCGTTCTGGTTACCCAGCGGGGATTGCCGTTATGCGCCCGCCCCTACGACGCCGTGGCCGAGCAATTGAGCCTCCCGCCGCAAGAGGTGATCCGGCGAATGAAACGGATGCTGGACCAGGGCCTCATCCGCCGCATCGGCGTGGTGCCTAATCATTACACGCTGGGCTATCGCGGCAACGGCATGGCGGTGTGGGATGTGCCGGATGAGTGCGTTCTCGACTTCGGACGCCTGATCGGCGACCTGGAATATGTCAGCCATTGCTATTTGCGTCCCCGCCACCCGCCGGAATGGCCTTACAACCTGTTCGCCATGGTCCACGGCCACGACCGCGACGAAGTGATGGAGCGGGTGGGCAAGATCAATTATATCCTCGGCGATGACGTGCGCGCCCATGAAGTGCTGTTCAGCACCCGCATTCTCAAAAAGACGGGATTGCGCTTTTCGGCGTGAATATAGAATAATGAGACGATGTTCAGGCTGACCCAGTATTTGCGCGAGCTTGACGAGCCGACGCCGGTCGGCCCCCGCCGCGACCTTCCGGGACCGGTAGTGGTGTGGAATCTGGTGCGCCGCTGCAACCTCGCCTGCAAGCACTGTTACACCACTTCCGCCGACAAGGATTTCCCCGGCGAGTTATCGACCGAGGACGTTTTCAAGGTGCTGGGCGACCTGAAGGCGGCGAGAGTTCCGTTTCTCATTTTATCGGGCGGCGAGCCGTTGCTGCGCCCCGACATTTTCGACATATCAATCCGCGCCAAGGATATGGGCTTCTATGCGGCGCTGTCCACCAACGGCACCCTTATCAACGAGTCCAATATCAAGAACATCGCCGCCGTCGGCTATGACTACGTCGGCATCAGCATTGACGGCATCGGCGAGACGCATGACAAGTTCCGTCGCCTGGACGGCGCTTATAAGGCCGCCATGCGAGGCGTCGGCCTGTGCCGCGACCTGGGACTGAAGGTGGGTCTCCGCTTCACCATGACCAATGACAACGCTCATGAACTGCCGCAAATCCTCGACCTGCTGGATGCCGAGAACATCGACCGTTTCTATTTTTCGCATCTCAATTACGCCGGACGGGGCAACCGCAACCGCAAGGATGACGCTTTCTTCAAGACCACCCGCCACGCCATGGACCTGTTGTTCGAGCGCGGCCGGCAATGCCTGAAAAACGGCGACGAAAAGGAATTCGTCACCGGCAACAACGACGCCGACGCCGTTTATCTGCTGTTGTGGTTGCAAGACAACTTCCCGCAAGCCGTCGGGCATGTTCACGCCAAGCTGGCGCAATGGGGCGGCAACGCCTCAGGAGTTAATATTTCCAACATCGACAACACCGGCAACGTTCACCCCGACACCATGTGGTGGAATTATACCATCGGCAACGTGCTGAAGCGTCCGTTTGCCGATATCTGGAACGACACATCCGATCCGCTGATGGCCGGCCTCAAGCGCCGCCCGCGCCTGATCAAGGGCCGCTGCGGGGCGTGCGTATATTTTAATATCTGCGGCGGCAACACCAGGGTGCGTGCCGAACAGATCACCGGCGACCCCTGGGCCGAAGACCCGGCCTGCTATCTTACCGACGAGGAGATCGGCGTTGCCGACGCCGGGGAGCGGGTAAAAATCACGCCGTTTTCCGCATCCGCGCACCACCAACGAAAGGTCTTGTAATTCGATGATGAAAATTTTAGCCGTTACCCTGATGATTTTGAGCGGAGTCAGCGCGGCGAGCGCGGCGGACCCCGCCTCGCTGTACGCCGCTCACTGCGCCGAGTGCCACGAGGCCGGACGGCTGGGCGCCATGGGTCCGGCTCTTCTGCCGGAGAACCTGGGCCGCCTGTCCAAGAAAAATGCGTTTGACGATATCGCCAATGGTCGCCCGGCGACCCAAATGCCCGGCTATAAGGACAAGCTGTCCAAGGAAGAGATCGACGCCCTGGTGACGCTGATCTATACGCCGCTGACCCCGATGCCGATATGGGGAACAAAGGAAATCAACGCCACCCATGTGATCCATACGCCGTTGGATAGCCTGCCCGACAAGCCTAAACACAACGCCGATCCCTTGAACCTGTTTACGGTAGTGGAGACCGGCGATCACCATGTCACCATTCTCGACGGCGACAAGTTTGAGCCGCTGTGGCGCTTCAAGTCGCGGTACGCCTTGCACGGCGGCGCCAAATATTCGCCGGACGGACGCTTCGTTTATTTCGGTTCGCGGGACGGCTGGGTCAGCAAGTACGATCTGCACAGCTTCAAGCCGGTGGCCGAGGTGCGCGCCGGCCTTAACACCCGCAACATTGCCGTTTCGTCGGACGGAAAGTGGGTGATGGTCGGAAATTATCTGCCGCACACCCTGGTCGTTCTCAACGCTGCCGACCTGTCGTTGTCGCGGGTAATCTCTACCGCCGACGGCCAAGGCGCTACGTCGCGGGTCAGCGCCGTTTACACGGCCCCGCAGCGAAAAAGCTTTATCGTCGCCATGAAGGATTTCAAAGAGGTGTGGGAACTGTCCTATGATCCGAACGCCAAGCCCATCTACGGCGGCTTCGTCCACAATTACCGCGAGGGACAGGAGGAAGGGGTAGCCATGGAAAAGCAGCCCTTCGCCAAGCGTCGCATCAAGCTGGATGATTATCTGGACGACTTTTTCTTTAACCTCGCCTACACCGAGGTTATCGGCGCTTCGCGGGACGAAAAGACCGGCAGCGTTTACAATCTGGATACCGGGAAAAAGGTGGCCGATCTTGATCTGGGCGGCATGCCGCACCTGGGGTCCGGCATCGTCTGGGATTACAACGGCGGCCCGGTGATGGCGACTCCCCACCTTAAGGGCAGCACGGTCAGCGTCATCGACATGACGACATGGAAGACGATCAAGAAGATCGAGACCATGGGTTCCGGTTTTTTCATGAGGAGTCATGAAAATACGAATTATGCCTGGACCGATGTCTTTTTCGGCCCCAACAAGGGCTTTTTGCACGTTATCGACAAACAAACCCTGGAGATCGTCAAGAATATCAACCCGGCGCCGGGCATGACCAACGCCCATGTCGAGTTCACCCGCAGCGGCAGTCACGCCCTGGTCAGCATCTGGGAAATGGACGGCGCCATAGTCGTTTACGACGCCAGGACTCTGGAAGAGGTCAAACGCATCCCGATGAAGAAACCGTCGGGCAAGTACAACGTCTTTAACAAGATCACCTATTCATCGGGAACAAGCCATTAGCCGTCTCGGAAGAATCATCGGCCTGTTGCCGGTCGCCGTTCTGGCGGCGGGCTGTCTCACCGAGGCGCAGCAATTCGGCGGCTCCGGCCCCATAACCCTGTCGCCGGAGGTAACCAGGGCCTTTGAATGGCACAAGCATCTGGGCGGATATCTGGTTGTCTCCAGCGACGGCGGACACTTCGGGGAATCCTATTGCGCGACCAAGGATTGCACCGACGTCGGCGTCCTTGACGCCCTTTTCAAGTGCCGCGCCTTAACCACAAGCGACTGCCGCCTGTTCGCCAAGGATGGCGTGGTCGTCTGGGACGGCCCGTGGCGGACGGCGGAGTAAAAAACCGCCCTACGTTATGCCAAGGATCAATATCAATGATCTTCGGTATAATCCGGCGGGATTCGGAAAGAGGCCGGTCAGGGACGCTTTGGCCGGTAGTCTCGATTGTCGAGACAGCAATCGTAGGTCGTCTTGTCGATCATAATCCAGTCGGTCTTGTCGATCCCCCTGCGGTTCCGGCTGGTGATGCTGCTCGGAAAAGCGGAGGCAACCTTGACCCATCTGCCCTGCTCTTGTGAGATAGCCCGGATTTCGTCCGCAACCTCCGACAAATCCTGGTCCTGACTGAACACCAGCGCCACGTCATAGGCGTTCCGGTGAGCGAGACGGATGATGTCGATGGCGATCCGCACATCAATGCCTTTTTCTTCGCCTACCAGAATCGTATGCTGGATTCCGTCGGGCAGGGAAAAGGATTTATTCCGGTACCTTAATGGGCGCGAAAAGACGTGGACCTTTTGGCGCCCCATTTGCGCCAGCTTCGCTGTCCAGAAATGGTTCCAGAACGGATTATCCGAACTATCGGGAATGCCGGTGTATAAGCGGACCTCGGCAAGCGTCCAGCCCCGGTCGAGGCAAACGGTTTTTGCAAGAGCGTGAGGATCATAATTCGGGTAGGTATAACCAAAAGATTCTTTTACCGAATGAAAAAGATTTTGCCCGTCGATAAACGCTATGGCTCGTTTTGTCGCCGACTCGGTTGCCATGGTTCCCCTGCCTACAAACAAATAACCCCGCCCGAGGCCTTGCGGCGTGTCGGGCGGGGAGCAAGTAGATATCCTTTATATCGCATCTATCAACCGGATTTCAACCATGATCTTTCTCAAAAACTTCAGCAAAAACCGAGGGTAAGCTGCTGCGGCCTTGCCGTTATTGCGAGCGGAGCGAAGCAATCCGGATGGCGGCGAATGCTCCTGGAAATTCTTGTATAAGCAGAATATCCGTTAACGGACCATCCTGAAAATCAGTTTGATTGCAAAAGGAAATAACGATGGTATTCGGTTTCATGGCATATCATTACTTTTTTCAACCTAGACGATAAAGGGAGCGGCCAACAATGGAAAAGCGTTTTTCTAAATGGGTGAAATGGACCCGCCTATGGGACACCAAGAATAACCGATGGAACCCTAAGCGTAGCCGATGGACACATGAGAAGATAAAAGAATTAGAAAACATTAGGTCTCCAGGAATCTACGCATTGGCAATTTCAAAGAAAAATATTAATGGGAATGACTTCGAATTTATAAAATGCATCGCCTACTTTGGGACGACTAACTCGTTAAAAAGGCGCCTTTCCCAGTTCAACAATACACTCCGAGGTAAAAAGGGCCATAGTGGTGCCGTTCGATTCATGCATGATTACCGTAACGGTAAAGATCTTGCCAGATTACTTTATGTTTCCGTGCGGCCATTTAAATGTGAGGCTGGTGAAATAACTGAGAAAAATCTGCGCATGCTCGGCTGTGTAGTGAAAGCAGAATATGAGGCGTGGGCGGAGTATGTAAAAAGATTCAAAAAGTTACCGAAGTACAATAATAGAAAAACTCTAAAACTTGGCAACAAGTAGATGTAGCGAGAGTCGGTCTTGTTTGGACAGTTCGGCGGCGAAGTTAAGGTGTGTTCCGCTCATAAAATGTCGATCTCATCGCCGACGGCGATAGTCCCTTCGGTTAATACTTTCGCATAAACTCCCATGTCGATGTGGCCGAAGCCCCGTTGCAGGGTCTTGGGGATGTTCATGTCGCGCTCCGCCGTTTGTGGATCGACGTTGACGGCGGCGCATCTGTCGATGCGCTTGGTGATCTCCAGGCGGACGCCGCCGATGGCGATTTCCTTGTTCAGCCATTTGAACTCGTCCCACGGCGCCGCGCCGTCAAAGATCAGGTTGGGACGGAAGCGGATCGGGTTCACCGGCCCGCCGACTACCCTTCCCAGGTCGGTGATCGAAGCCGAGCCGATCAGCGACAGAACGCAGGCCTGATGATCGGAAAACATATGGCCTTCCGGCGCTTCGAGCAGGCGCGGCTTGCCGGCGGCTTCGCGTTTCATATAGGCGGCGAAGAAGTCTTCGATCACGGCGCGTCCGACGGGGGTGGTGATATTGCCCCGCGCCACCCGACGGCCTTTCCTGAAGATGCTCAGGGTTCCGTCGGATTCATCATAAGTAGTTTCGAGAGCCGCCAGACGTTCGTCGCGCATCAGCATCAGAAACCCGGTCTTGGGCAGCCACTTGGGAGCGGACGCATCAAATCGGGTGGCGGCGTGGGCAAGGGCGAAACGGCGGTCATCGGGGACTCCCAGGCCCGGCCGTAGTCGGACCTGATTCAGGCTTTGCGCGCTCAGTCCCTTTACCGGGTAGCGAAGAATTTGCGCGACCTTGATCATTATCTCGTTTCCGCCGCCAGAATCGCTCTCAGTCCCGACCGGTAGTCGGGATGGATCAATCTTACCGCCAATTCTTTTTTGATGCGCGTATTATCGACAAGGCGGTTGTCGCGCCAGAAGGACAGCGCCATCGGCGACATTTTCCCGGCCGCCTCGTCAAAAGGAATCAGCGGCGGCGGTTTTACGCCGAGCAGTTCGCAGGCGAAAGCCGTCACCTCGGCCGCCGTCGCCGGCAGGTCATCGGCCAGGTTATAGACGGCGCCGGGATCGGGGCGGGCCATCGAGGCCATCGCTGCGCCCGCGATATCGTCCACATGAATGCGCGAGAACAGGTGTCCCGGCTTGTCGATGCGCCGCGCCGTCCCGTCGCGCACCCTGTCCAGTACGCTGTTTGCCGGCCCGTAGATTCCGGACAGGCGGAAGATATGCGCCGGGATATTCGTCGCCGTCCGCCATTGCTTCTCCGCCTCGACGCGAAGCCGGCTGCGTTCCGAGGTCGGCAGCAACGGCGCCGATTCATCGACCATGCGGCCGCCGGTATCGCCGTAGACGCCGGTGGTGGACAGGTAACCGATCCAGGCAAGTCCTTTGACGGCGGAAAGGTCTTTTTGATGATGGCGCAGGACCGGGTCGCCTTCGGCATCGGGCGGAACCGAGGTCAGGAGATGAGTGACGCCTTTCAGCGCCGTCGCCGCGTGTCGAAAGGGACGTTGACCATCGAAAAGGAAGGCCTTGATCCCCGTCGCCGCCGATTTGTTTACGCTTTCCTTATCCCGGCAAGTGCCGGTGACGGTCCATCCTTTATCCATCAGAATGCCGGCCAGCGTCCGGGCGCTGTAGCCCAGCCCGAAGCAAAACAAATGCGGCGGTTTTTTATTCATGTTCGGAGTCTCTTGCCTTCGGCGCCGGAAGGTAGGACTTTACCGGTCGCGGACTGTGGAGCAACAAGATAATGAACATACGGATATGGCTTTTGGCGGCGGCGACGGCGGCGATCTTCGCCGCCGGGGCGGAGGCCGACGAGATCAACCCCGCCGCCGAATATGATAGCTGCATGAAGCAGACCAAGAGCGCTCCCAATGAGGCCTTTGAAAAGGCGATGTCGTGGCGCGACATGGGGGGCGGAGCGCCGGCCAAGCATTGCGTCGCGGCGGCGTTGATGGCGCTCGGCCAGTACTCCACCGCCGCCGCGCGGTTCGAGGAATTGGCCCAGGAGATCATCGACAAGCCCTCGTTCAAGGCGGAATTGCTGGGGCAGGCGTCCCAGGCCTGGCTGATGGACAACAAGGCCGAACGCGCCGAAGGGGCGGCGACGGCAGGCCTCAAGATCAATCCGATGAACCAAAACCTGCTGGTCGACCGGGCCGTGATCCGCGCCGCCGCCGGTCGTTATAAAGAAGCCGTCGAGGATTTGAACCTGGCCGTCGAAATGAACCCCGACTCTGTTGAAGCCCTGGTTTTTCGCGCCAGCGCTCAACGCCTGCTCGACAACCTTGAGCAGGCCGAAACCGATGTCAATCTGGCGCTGTCGCTGGATCCGCTGCATCCGGAGGGGTTGCTGGAGCGCGGCAATATTCGCCGCCTCAAGGGCGATGACGACGGCGCCCGCGCCGATTGGCTACAGGTGTTGGGCGCCCATCCCGACACCCTCGCCGCCCAAGCCGCCCAGGCCAATCTGGAAAAGATGGACGTCAAGACGGAATAGCCCCGGCGCTTTCCCCTCCTTACGAAGGAGGGGAGGTTGCTGCCGATACCCCCTAACGTCCGGCGCGTTGATCGGAATAAGCACTGTTTTATGAAACACAGAGGCTCAGAGACACAGAGGAGGATAGAGAGAAAAAAGAAAAAGCAGGAATAAAACTTTAATTAATCTTCTCTGCGTCTCTGTGCCTCTGTGGTGGTCAAAACACACAGACTGATAACTCCCTTCTAAAGGGGGAGGACTTTAGGTTTGCGCCACGCTGTCTTTTGAACCATAATTAATAAAATCGGTTACAGGCCGTTCTTGTCGGAGAAAAAATGAGTCGGTCGTTTTTAGCAAAGCTTCTGCTGGTCATATTTGTATGCGCCCAGCTTGTCATAAACGCGGCGGAGGCGGTTGCCTCCGATGATTATTACTCATTCGACGGCTCATGCGGCCTGATTGACGATCCTTCGGAAGGCGCTGACCTCGGCGCCTTCGCCGTGAATTCATATCCCGACGGCTTTGCCGGCTCGGGGCGGAAAGTGGTTTTCTTTGTTGATGAGCGCCTGATGGCGGCCAAAGCCGTCTCCGGCGTCTTTACCACCGGCCCGCCGATTTTTCATATCTAAACTCACGTTATCCCTTCTTTTTTCAATCCCCCGCGATGCCGGCATTCCCGGCCGGTTACCAGACGCGCGGGATGAGCGGGAGGGGGCACTTCCCTGTCCCCTCCCGTCTTTTTGTCTACCCTTCATATGCTGTTCAGGTTACTTGTGTCAGCGTACAGGCAGCGTTAACCCCTGGAGAAACAGATCATGCGTATTTTTGCTTTCGCCGTCATGGCGCTTTTGTTGACGGTCGGCGTCGCCCGCGCCGAGACCTTTCCGGTCGTAACCGACAAGACCGTCATCAAGGAATGCGGCGAATGTCACATGGTCTTCCCGCCCCAGACCTTGCCCAAAGCGTCATGGGAAAAGATCATGGCCACCCTGTCTGATCATTTCGGCGAGAACGCCGTTATGGACCCCGCTGCGGCGGCAAATATTCTTGCCTTTCATGTCGCCAATTCTTCCGATGTCAGCGACGTGCGCGCCGCTGTGAAATGGCGCGTCAGGGAAACATTGGCGCGGATCACCGACGCCCCCCGGTTTGTTTCAAAACACAAGCAATGCGGCCCCGAGGTTTGGGCGCATAAGCAGGTGCGCTCCAAGGCCAATTGCCTGGCTTGCCACCCGACCATGAATGTCAACGGCTCCACCGACGCCAAGATGAAATTCCTGCCCGCCGAGCTGCAACGCAAGTGCGGCGAAGGCGACGATTAAGGCGTTTGCCGGTGCCGGGAAAATCATATGTGCTGCTGGAAAGCCGGGGGCTGATCGGCCTCGCCGGCGAGGACGCCCGCTCCTTTCTTCAGGGGCTGGTTTCCAACGACGTCAAGAAGGTGGCCGCCGGGCGCGCCGTTCACGCCGCCTTCCTGACGCCCCAGGGAAAATACCTGCATGATTTTTTCATTATCCAGGACAGGGACAGCTCTCTTGTGCTGGACGTTGAGGCGGCGCGTCGCGAAGACCTCAGGAAACGCCTCTCCATGTACAAGCTGCGCTCCAGGGTGGAGATCGCCGACCGTTCGACCGAACTGGTCGCCGTCGCCCTGCCGGGCGGGGGGATGGTCGGCGACTTTGCCTATGCCGACCCTCGGCTGGCCTTAATCGGCGCCCGTGCCGTCCTGCCTCGCGACCATGCCGTCCGGATTCTGGAGGACGCCGGCTTTGCGGCGGCGACTTTTGCCGAATACGATAAACTGCGGATAAGCCTCGGCCTTGCCGACGGCAGCCGCGACATGGTTGTGGACAAGGCGCTGCTGCTGGAAAACGGTTTTGACGAGATGGGCAGCGTCGATTGGAACAAGGGCTGCTATCTCGGCCAGGAGCTGACGGCGCGCACCAAGTACCGGGGCCTGATCAAGAAGCGGCTGGCGCCGGTATCGATTGACGGACGGACGCCTCAGCCGGGCGACATGATAACCATGGACGGCGAGGATGCCGGCGAAATGCGCTCCGCCGTCGGCGAGATCGGCCTGGCGCTGCTGCGCATTGATTGTCTGACCAAGAGCGGCGCCGTATTTATCTGCGGCGAGGCGACGCTGACGCCGCATAAACCCGATTGGATGAAGTTTTAGCCTTCCCCCGCCATGTTTTCCAACGACGCAACCTCTCAACTTTTAGCCCCGGTGGCCGCCGCTTTCAGTCAACGGTTGAAACTTCATGGGGTCGGCCCCTCGGCGGTCTTCTGGAATAATGCCGAGGGCCAGCAGTTGCGCTTTGAGTTGTTGATCGAAGTGATGGGCGACGATGTTCACAAGAAGGGAATCAGCGTCAACGATCTGGGATGCGGCTACGGCGCCTTGTTTGAGTTTCTCCGGGACATGCCGCCGATGGATGGCGGTCGGTTCTTCGGCTATGACATCAGCAGGGACATGATAAAGGCCGCTCGCCGCCGCGTGCGCGATCCGCGCGCTCAATTCTACGAAAGCTCTGCCGCCATCCATGTCGCCGACTACTCCTTCGCCTCGGGCGCCTATAACATGAGACAGACCGCCGGCGAAGGGGAGTGGAACAGGTACGTTAAGGAAAGCCTGCGCCGACTGTGGGCCAAATCGGCCAAAGGCATGGCCTTCAACATGCTGAATGATGAACGGGAAAAAATTGAGGACTGGCTGTATTACGCCGATTCACAGGACTTTCTCGACTTTTGCCGCGCCGATTTATCGTCCGACGCCGTGCTGATAGACAGTCATCCCCTGCGGGAATGGACGATTCTGATCCGAAAGTAACGCTTTATAAGCGGTATTCTTTGCTGCGGGTGCAGCGCAGACCGGAAAGGCCGTGGCTGTCGAACAGACGCTGCCATGACAGAAACTCGTCGACCGACAGCGTATAGCGCCGGCAGGCGTCGTTCAGCGAGATCAGTCCCGAACGTACGCCGTCTACGACGGCGGCCTTGCGGCTCGTGACCCAACGCTTGGTGTCCGAGGGCGGCAGGTCTTCGCGGGTCAAGGGTTTCCCGCTGGGGCCGAGGGGCTTTTTGGAATTGCAGTAAGACTGGCGGTTTGTCATTGGCCGGCTCTTTTTTCTGTTCAGCGAAGATTTCCGTGAATACCATTGAGCTTGTTAATGAACAGCTAAGGAACAAGGTTAATGTTTTCTGAAAAAATATAGAGAAACATTCATGGTCTACGTTTAAACTTACGGCGGCCTCCGCTTTTTCCACCTGAAGGCAAGTGTTCATGCTGTTTACTCCCACCAGCCGCGAAAAATTCCTTCATTTAATGCCCAAGGGCGGAATCGTCGCCGAGATCGGGACTTTCAAGGGGATTTTTTCCCGGCAAATTCTCGACGTGGTCCAACCGGAGCGCCTTCACCTGATTGATCCATGGGTGTTCCAGAACCAGACCGACTATCTGTCCGACGCCAGCAACGTCAGCGACCGACAGCACGAAGATAATTATCTGCATGTCCAACAGCTCTTCGCCGCCGCCATCGCCTCCGGCCAGGTTATCCTGCATCGGGATTTTTCATGCGAAGCCGCCCTGCGGTTTGATGATCGTTATTTCGACTGGATTTATGTCGACGGCATGCACACCAAAGAAGCCGTCGCCGCCGACCTGAAGGCCTTCTTACCCAAGATGAAGGAGAACGGCCTGATTCTCGGTCACGACTATATCGACCATGAAGACTTCGGCGTCATTGACGCGGTTGATGATTTCATCAAGGCGACCGATTATGAAATGGTGGCGATGACCGCCGACGCCTGCCATACCTTCGTCTTGTCGCGCACCCCGGATGACGAGATCACCAACACCCTGACCTCGCGCATCATCTATAACGTCGCCGGGGTCGTCGAGATCAATGATTTCCGGAATCGCCGTTTCGTTCACAAGGGAATCGTCTTCCCCGACGGCGTCGTGCGGGCGCTTCCGTCATTCTGACCCTGGGGTCAAGACTCATTAAATTCATGAATTCTGCGCGAAGCAGAAAAGGCGATTCGGCTATGAAAAGGCCGAAAAGCGTAGTATTTGCTACGGTTGAGGCCTTTGAAGACGTCCGGTCGCCTTTTCTGCCGCGCCCGAGAAGGGTGACATCAGAATGACCGAATGGACATCGGAAAATCGGCTCGCCGGGGGCCTTCAGGCCCGTCTTCGCCGATTCTCCTTGTCCCTCAGTCATTTTGATGTCACAGAATTTCATAAATTTAATGAGTCTTGGCCCTAGGATAAACCAATGGAGGTTCCGGCATGAGCTTGTTGAATGAAAAATCCGTGACCAAGGTTCGCTGCGCCCTGGCGGCGGCCGGCTGCGAAGATACGATTATCGAGCTTGATAAGTCGATCCGCACGGCTGAAGAAGCGGCGGCGGCCCTCGGCGTTGAACCGGGCGCCGTTGTTCAGGCCCAGGTTTTCAAGATCGGCAAGCGGTTCGTGATCGTATTCTTCGCCGGCGACTGCGCCTGCGTGAAGGAAAGCCTGCCGCGAGCGCTTAATATGGAAGGCGAGGTCATCGGCGCCGGCGCCGGCGAGGTGCGCGGCGCCACCGGCTTCTCCGTCGGCGGCGTCGCTCCGACGGGACTTCCTTTCAAGCTGCCCATGCTTATCGACCGAAGCCTCAAGCGCTTTGAAACCCTGTACGTTCCCGCCGGACATCCTCATTGCGTTTTTGCGACGACGGTCGCCGACCTGAAGCGTCTCAGCGGCGGCGTTGTCTCCTACAACATCGCTGCGCCGCTGTAGATTCACGACGATCATTGACAGAAGCGGCAGAAAGCCTGATATTCGCCCGGCATTTCCCCGAAATTAATGAAAAAGAGTGGCCCTGACAATTGGCCGGTCAAATTCAAACCTCATGAAGTTTTCTGATCTCGGACTGGGCGATAAGGTTCTGCGGGCGGTGGCCGACGCGGGATACACCGAACCCACGCCTATCCAGGCGCAAGCCATTCCGGTGATTCTCATGGGCCGCGACATAATGGGTTGCGCCCAAACAGGCACCGGCAAGACGGCCTCGTTCACCCTGCCGATGATCGACATTCTGGCCGCCGGCAAGGCCAAGGCGCGGATGCCGCGCACCCTGATCCTTGAACCCACTCGCGAGCTGGCGGCCCAGGTCGCCGACAACTTCGAAGTCTACGGCAAGCACCAAAAGCTCTCCATGGCGCTGATTATCGGCGGCACCTCGATGAATGACCAGATCGCCGTTATTGACCGTGGGCCGGACGTTCTGATCGCCACGCCGGGACGCCTGCTGGACCTGTTTGATCGCGGCCGGCTGCTTCTCAACGATGTCAAGATTCTGGTTATCGACGAGGCCGACCGCATGCTTGACATGGGCTTTATCCCGGATGTGGAGCGTATTGTCTCGCTGGTTCCCAAGATACGTCAGACCTTGTTCTTCTCGGCCACCATGGCTCCCGAAATCCGTCGTCTGGCCGAAGCCTTCCTGATGAATCCCAAGGAAATCTCGGTATCGCCGCCGGCCTCCGTCACCGCTATGGTAACCCAGGGACTGGTGATGGTCGCCCACGGCGACGGCAAGCGCCCCGGCGGCGGTCAGAAGGAAAAACGCGCCGCCCTGCGTCAACTCATCAAAAATGAAACCGTCAAGAACGCCCTGGTCTTCTGCAACCGCAAGCGCGACGTCTCCGTGCTGTGCAAGTCGTTAATCCGTCACGGCTATAACGCCGCTCAACTGCACGGCGACATGGCTCAAGCGTCGCGCATGGAAGTGCTGGACAACTTCAAGAACGACAAGATCACCTTCCTGGTGTGCAGCGATGTCGCCGCTCGCGGCCTGGATGTCCCCAACATGAGCCATGTCTTTAACTTTGATGTGCCGACCCACGCCGAGGACTATGTGCATCGCATCGGACGGACGGGCCGCGCCCGCAAGGAAGGCCGCGCCCTGACCCTGGCGACGCCTGAAGACGGCAAGTATCTGGCCGCCATCGCCGGCATCATCGGCCATGAAATCCCGCGCATCGAACTTACCGGCGTCCAAAGCGCCGAGCCTGAGGCCGCTTCCGACCGCCCGCACGCCGGGCGCGAACGGGGACGCGAACGGGGCCGAGGGCGTAAACAGGAAACACGCCGCCCGGAAATAAAGGAAACTCCGCCCAAGCCGATTGAGGCCAAAAAAGAAACCGCTAAAAAGCCTGAAAGGGAAAGAGAGCCGAGCAACAAGCCGACCTTCGGCGCGGGCGTTCATACCCCCGCTTTCCTGCTGAGGCCGGCCAAGCCGAACGAGTAGAATCCAGCAGATGTTTCGCGCAATTTAACCCCTCCTGACCTCCCCTTGGTAAGGGGAGGAATTTTTCTCCCCTTACCAAGGAGGGGTTAGGGGAGGTAAAAACTTCCGGTTCTCTATGATCGAACAGGAGAATACCGTCCGTGAATTCCATGACCGGCTTCGCCCGCATCCGGGGACATAGCGAAGGACAGGAAGATACTTGTTCCTGGACCTGGGAGTTAAAAAGCGTCAACGGCAAGGGGCTGGACATCCGCTGCCGGACGGCGTCCGGTTTCGAGTGTCTGGAACAGCCGGTGCGCGAGCGCGTCAAGAGCCGCCTTCATCGCGGCAATGTGTCGGTAACCCTGACCATTGATTGGGGCCGGGCCGAAAACAATGTGCGCATTAACCGCCGGATGCTGGCCGGCTATCTCTCCCTGTTGCCGGAAATCAAAAAGAGCATGCCGGAGCTTGCCCCGCCGAGCATAGACGGTCTGCTTGCCCTGCGCGGCGTTATTGAAACGACGGCGGACGGCGAACCGCCGGAGGAGACGTGCCGCGCTCTTGACGAGGCGCTTCTCGCCGATCTGGACGCAGCCGTTATATCTCTGAGCGCCATGCGCGCCGGAGAGGGAAAGCATCTCGCCGGCGTACTGTTATCTCAGCTTGAACATATGGAGCGGCTGCTCGGCGAGGTTAAAGTTCTCGCCACCCTCCAGCCCGCCGCCATGAAGAAACGCCTCAAGGCCCAGGTGGCGGAACTGCTGGAGGCGACCCCTGCCCTGCCCGAAGAACGGCTTGCCCAGGAGGCGGCGCTGCTGCTTATAAAGTCCGATATACGCGAGGAACTTGACCGTCTGGACGCCCATGTGGCGACAGCCAGGGGATTGCTCGGGGAGGACGACGGAGCTATCGGCCGCAAGTTCGATTTTTTATGCCAGGAATTCAGCCGCGAGACCAATACGCTATGTTCCAAATCGCCGGACGTAGAAATGACCCGTCTGGGCCTGAATTTAAAGTCGATTATCGATCAACTCCGTGAGCAGGTGCAAAACATTGAGTAACCAACATAAAATCAAGCGCCGAGGCATGATGCTGGTCCTGTCCTCGCCGTCGGGCGCCGGCAAGACGACGATTTCGCGTGAACTCCTTGAACGCGACGAGAATCTCAGCATGTCGATCTCGACCACCACCCGTCCGCCGCGCCCCGGCGAGGAGGATGGCCGGGACTACTACTTCACTTCGCCGGAGCAGTTCAAGCGTATGGTCAGCAACGGCGAGTTCCTTGAACATGCCGTCGTCTTTTCCAATTCCTATGGGACGCCGAGGGCGCCGGTGGAAACGGCGCTGGCGAAAGGCCTGGACGTGCTGTTCGATGTCGACTGGCAGGGCACCCAGCAGTTGGCCCATAGCGCCCGCCACGATCTGGTCAGCATCTTCATTCTGCCGCCCTCCCATCAAGAACTGGAACACCGGCTGCGCAAGCGCGCCCAGGATACGGAAGCGGTGGTCCGCGAACGCATGTCCAAGGCGTCATCCGAAATCAGTCATTGGGACGCTTATGATTATATTATCGTCAACCATCACGTCAGAGACAGCGTTTCCGGCGTCGAGGCCATCATCGCCGCCGAGCGCCTGAGACGGAGCCGACAGACCGGACTGCCCGACTTCGTTAAGGGGCTGATCGGGGAAGGTTAAGCGACGTCATTAATAAAAAAATTAAAGAGAAAAATTAAAGCCATGTCCGATACTAATGAGAACGCGCCTGATTCTTCGTTCATTCTGCCGCCGCTCGCCGTCGGCGCGGTCGTCGGCGCGACCCTTCTGGTTACGTTGGCCGGCACGGATTATCTAGCCGCCGCTGATTGGGGTTGGTTGACCATGGCCGTTACCCGGGCGGCGACGGTTTTCTTTTTCATCGATCTGCTGTTGCGGGCGAGAGAGGCGAAGAATAACGATCAAAAAGGAATGAAGGGCGTCACGGCCTATCTGAAGACGGGATTGGCCTGGATCGACGTGCTTGCCGCCGTTACGGTTCCGATTATGGAACTCCTTGGGGCGACTTCCAACATCCCGGATATTTTCGCCCTTCTATGCATTCTGAAGCTCGTTCGCTATTCGATGGGGCTTGCGCTGCTCGGGCGGGTGCTCGGCAATGCCGCCGACTCATTGCTGTCCGTGCTGCTCAGCTTTGCCATCATTCTGATTACTTCCGGAACACTGATGCATCTGATCGAAGGACCGGGCCAGCCGGCGCAGTTCGGCAGCACTCCGCTGGCCATGTGGTGGGCGATCGTCACTCTCACTACGACGGGGTACGGCGATGTCACTCCCCTCTCTTTTCCGGGGCGCGTCCTTGCCGGCATAACTATGGTTTGCGGCATCGGCACGTTCGCCCTGTTGGCGGGAATTCTCGCCTCCGGCTTTGCTGACGAACTCAAACGACGTGAATTTCTGCATAACTGGGACCTTGTGGCCAAGGTCCCCTTCTTCAGCAAGATCGGTCCCGGCGTAATCGCCGAGGTCGCCCGCCTGCTTAGGCGGAATGAATTTTCGAAAGGCCAGACGATAATCCAAAAAGGAACGCCCGGAGAATCGATGTACTTCATCGTTTCGGGCGAGGTGAAGGTGCGGACGCCTTCCGGGTCCGTGCGGTTGCGTAACAACCAGTTCTTCGGCGAGATGGCGCTTATAACCGGGGCGCCGCGAAGCGTCACCGTAGTCGCTTCCAAACCCTGCGTGCTTCTTGAACTCGACGTGGCGGACTTCCGGCATATCGCCGCCAGCCGGCCCGAGTTGATGAAAATGATCGAAGAAGAGGCGGCGCGGCGAGCTACCTGAAATCCTAATTATCGAGAGTCAACGGAGCCAACGTCCGGCTTTCAACGCGGATGATCGGCATCGCCGGCGGCGGCGGGGCGAACGGATGCCTTGAGGAAGCGACAACGGTTTTGAGCATGGTCTGCTGTTTCGGCGGAGGAGAAGCCTTGGCGGGAGAGGGCTTTGCCGGCAGTTCAACAAGCGGCGCGTCATATGCCGTCGATGTTTCCGGGGGCGGCGGAGGCATTTCCCGTAATGTCTGAATCGGCGGCAAGTCTAATGACACCAGGGGCGTGATATCGTATTTAACGCCGGGAGACCAACCGGCCCGATCAAAAGGAGCCGCCATCGAGACGGCGACGCCGATAACGGTAGCGCTGACGGCGGCAATGAGAATGCGGTCATCCGCCATGTAGTAGCCTTCTTGAGATTCAGATTAAATACGCATTCATTAAACAACGGGTATGGTTAATAAATGGTTTATCCCTGCAAAGAACGGGCGGCGGTCGAAAAAGATCATCGACGCCTGTGGAAACAAAATCGCGTCGTGATCGAGGGGAATGCGCGGCGCAGCACGCCGCTCGGCATGCTGAGCCATCATGAGCCGGGAATAATCAAGCATTCCGTTACTTTGTTCGGCGCCGTCGTCAGGCGCTTCGGGTTGTACCGTTACGGATTTCGCAACGCGCTGGATATTCATCTTAACTCCTTTCAGATTGCCTTCGCCGACCTTCCCGATGAGTTTGACGGCTATCGCATCCTTCACCTGACCGACTTTCATCTGGATATGGCGCCGGGCCTGGATGCGGCAATCATCTCGACGGTGAGAGGGCATCAATTTGATTTGTGCGTGATGACCGGAGACTATCAAAATGACAGGCCCTTTCCCCTTCGGCTGATCCTCGACCCCATGGCTAAAATAGCCGGTGCCGTCAGGGCCGAAGACGGCATCTACGCCACCCTCGGCAACCATGATGATCATCGCATGGCGAAGGGCCTGGAAAGGCTGGGCATCCGGGTTCTTGTCAACGAATCGGTTTCCCTGGAGCGTAACGGAGCGCGGCTCCACATCACCGGCCTTGATGACGTGAACCGCTTTTTTACCCCGATGGCCCACGCGGCGCTGACGCCGCCGGGAGACGATTTCAAGATCGCCCTGGTCCATTCCCCGGAAATGGCCAACGAAGCGTCACGGAAGGGATATTCATTGTATCTGTGCGGACACACTCACGGCGGCCAGGTCTGCCTGCCCGGAGGACGTCCGATCATGACCCGCCTGATCCGCGATCACCGGTTTGTCTCCGGCTGGTGGAAATGCGGTGATATGACCGGCTACACCAGCCCCGGCATCGGCGCCTCCGGAGTGCCCGTGCGCTTCTTCAGCAGAGGAGAAGCGACCCTCATTACCCTGAAGAAAAAGACCCCGAAATAATTTATGTTGCTAAAATGTTCGCGCATGGTTATTGATATGTTCTTACATTTCAATAATGGAGGTTTCCTACTATGCCTACATCATTCATGCAGGATTTTGCGACGCTGTTCTCCCTTGTTCTGGCCGGTTATTTGTGGCTGCTGATCGGGTAGCCACAATATATTGTTATATTTTCTTTAACATATACCGTATCATGCCTGTCATAAGCCTGAAGGATTTCTAGGATACGGACCATGAGCGACCTGTTTCAACATGTCGAGAAAAAGCCCGCCGGAAGCGTTTCCGCCAAGAGCGCACGCGCCAAGGGCGGCGCCGCCAAGGACGACGGGCAGAGCTATTCCGCCAAGGATATCGAGGTTCTTGAGGGACTGGAGCCGGTGCGGCTGCGCCCCGGCATGTTCATCGGCGGCACCGATGAGAGAGCGTTGCACCATCTGGCGGCGGAGGTTATCGATAATTCGATGGACGAGGCAGTGGCGGGCCATGCCGGACGCATCGACATCGAGTTAAAGGAAGGCAATATTCTTACCATCAGCGATAACGGTCGCGGCATCCCCGTTGATCCCCACCCCAAGTTCAAGAACAAATCGGCGCTGGAGGTGATCCTCACCACCCTGCATTCGGGCGGCAAGTTCAGCGGCAAGGTCTATGAGACATCGGGCGGTTTGCACGGCGTCGGGGTTTCCGTCGTTAACGCCCTTTCCGATTATTTTTTGGTGCAGGTGGCGCGGGACCGCAACTTGTGGAGCCAGTCCTACAGCCGGGGCCGACCGGAAGGGCCGCTGAAAAACGAGGGGGCGGTGCAAAACCGCCGAGGCACCACCGTTACTTTTCATCCTGACCCGCAGATATTCGGCGCGATGCACAAGTTCCGCCCCGCCCTGCTCTACCGCATGGCCCGCTCCAAGGCCTATCTGTTTCGGGGCGTGGAAATCCGCTGGTTATGCGATCCGTCCCTGATCAAAGGGGGCGACGACACGCCGCCGTCGGACACCCTGCACTTTCCGGGCGGGCTTACCGACTTCCTCAATTCAACGCTGAAGGATTGCCGAACCCTGACCTCGACCATTTTCTCCGGGCAGGCCAAGTTGAACGGTGGCTCCGGCAAGGTCGAGTGGGCGGCGGCGTGGACGCTTGACGAGGATGAATTCTTCAACTCCTACTGCAACACCATTCCCACCACCCAGGGCGGCACCCATGAGATGGGCTTGCGCTCGGCCTTGACCAAGGGGCTTAAGGCCTACGGCGAACTGACCAACAACAAGCAGGCGGCCAAGATCACGGCTGAAGACGTGGTCAGCGGCGCCCGCCTGATGCTGTCCGTGTTCATTCCTGATCCCCAGTTTCAGGGCCAGACCAAGGAAAAACTATCGACGCCGGAAGCCGCCAGATTGGTCGAGGCCGGCATACGCGATCACTTTGATCACTGGCTTTCCGGCGATACGGCCGGCGCCAAGGCGCTGCTGGATCATGTCATCGAGCGCGCCGATGAGCGCAACCGTCGCCGCAAGTCCAGGGAAACCAAGCGCGCCTCGGCGACCCGACGCCTGCGTTTGCCGGGAAAGCTCACCGACTGCACCTGCAACACCGCCGACGGCGCCGAGTTGTTCATCGTCGAGGGAGATTCCGCCGGCGGCTCCGCCAAGCAGGCCCGCGAGCGGTTGAATCAGGCTATCTTGCCCCTGCGCGGCAAAATTCTCAACGTCGCCAGCGCTACCGCCGAAAAGATGATGGCCAATCAGGAACTGCGCGACCTGATCGAGGCCATGGGCTGCGGATCGGGAAAGACCTACGATGACGCGGCCCTGCGTTACGAAAAGATCATCATCATGACCGACGCCGACGTTGACGGCGCTCATATCGCCTCTTTGTTGATGACTTTCTTCTTCAGGGAAATGCCGAAGCTGATCGAAAACAATCACCTTTACCTCGCCATGCCGCCTCTGTACCGCATCTCGCAAGGGGGCAAGACCATGTATGCGCGGGACGACGCTCACAAGGAAGAGCTTCTGAAAAAGCAGTTCACGGGCAGGAGCAAAATAGAAATCAGCCGCTTCAAGGGCCTGGGCGAAATGCCTTCGAACCAGTTGAAGGAAACTACGATGAGTCCGGCCAACCGCACCCTGCTGAGGGTCACCATCCCGACCGGCCACAGTTCCGAGGAAATAGTCGAAGCCAAGAACACCGCCGATCTGGTGGAAAGCCTGATGGGCCGCAAGCCGGAACTCCGCCTCGCCTTTATTCAGGAAAACGCCCGCTTCACCGGGAATATAGATATTTAGTCCCCTGTTAAAAACTCCGAACGCCCTTGATTTGCCGAGTGGTTTTAGCGATTTGACGTAGTCGGATTTGCAAGAAATCGTA
>MIAA01000035.1:17349-22049 GCA_001830425.1 Rhodospirillales bacterium RIFCSPLOWO2_02_FULL_58_16 | reverse complement strand
TGCGTCTGGGACTTCAGGACTTCCGAGCCATAAAATTTGGGGCGACCATCGGGTTCCACGATGTGTGAATCCGATAGTTGTTTAAGGGGGAGTTAGAGGGGGTCGTTGCAGCAACCTCCCCTTGCCCCTCCTTGGTAAGGAGGGGAAAGTGTCGTAGCTGATCGGCATTTTCCTGCGGTAATTTTTCCACAGTTTTTCCCCATAATTCCCACAGGCTTTCCACAGGTTACCCCCATTTTTTATAAATATACCAACCGGTTTGTTTATTATACTAATCGGTTGAATATAATCGTTATTTTAGGTGGTTACAGTGATAAAACATGAGTCATGGTTCAAGTCAGGCGGATCAGGGGCCTAACCGTTGATAAGTTGCCGAAGCGACTGCCAGGATTCCTTGTCCGGCGCCAGCAGAAGGGCGGTATTCGAGTGCATCCCGAATGTTGTCGGACGGTAGGGCGAGCCGTCGCCGGTGAGCGCGCTGTACCCTCCCGCCTGACTATGGATGAGCACCCCGGCGGCATGGTCCCAAGGCATCAGTCGTCCTCCGTAGAGGGAAAAATTCAGCTCGCCGCGCCCCAGGTCCATGTACTCGCGGCCGGCGCATCCGTATCGGGTTCCCGTGGGGATATCCCTTTTCCCCGCTTCGCGTAATGTCGCCAGCTTGCGACACATCCGATCATTGAGCGAGCCGAGCATTTGCCCGATGGAAAGCGCCGTGGTCACCGCTATGGGCTGCTTGCCGGCGCCGTCCCCCTTCCCTATCCACGCCCCCTCGCCCTTGGCCGCCCAGATGGTGACGTCGGCAATCGGATCATGAATCCAGGCGGCCAGAGTCTCTCCGCCGATGCAAAAGGCGATAATGACGGCAAAGCACGGGATTCCCCGAACAAAGTTCGTCGTCCCGTCAACGGGATCGATCAGCCATACCGGGGCCTCTCCCTTAAGCGCGTCAAGACGCCGGGGGTCGGCGTCAGCCCCCTCCTCGCCGACGATTAAACTGTTCGAAATCAATGAGTTAAGCGATGATTCAAGGCGTTTTTCAGCATTGATATCGGCGGAGGTCACCAAGTCTCCGGAGCGTTTCTTAGTGATGTCGTTTGCCGACAACGAGCAAAATCGCGGCATGATTTCACTCGCCGCCGTCTCGCGGATAATCCGGATAACGGGTTCAATATCAGGGATCATGGCGCGCTTATACCATGATATCGGCTATGACGAGTAGATGTCGCGGTCCTCGTTGTAGGTGTGGCGGAATACTTCGAGGATGCGCGCCGCTTCGGCGTTGAAACCGGCGCGTTGGATCAGCGCCTTGGTGACGAAGCAACTGAACGCCACCGCCTCGCCCTTGCCTCGCAGGCCATAACCGCCGGCGATCTCTTCCAGGTAGTTATGAACCAGCCGTCTGGTCATCACGTTGAGTTGTTTTTTAACAAATCTATGCTTGTCGCGCCATTTTCTCTGCGCCTTTGCGGTTGTCATAAGGGCATCCTTTTATCTACTAGTAGATTTGGCCGGCTTAGGATAACGCCATCGACCTTAATCATTGACTCATAGCGGCCCCGACGCTTTTCCCCTCCTTGCCAAGGAGGGGTCAGGGGAGGTTTCGCCGATACCCCCTCTAACTCCCCCTTGAAGCAAGGGGGAGGATTTTTCAGAATCATTCTTTACGACCACTGTTATAACCACGACATGATGCGTCGGTCATCCAAGGCCATGCTACTACGATGGGAGTTGTTCTACTAGTGGAAAATACCTACATACGCTCAAAGCGGGCTTTGGTGACGGCGTCCATGCGGACTTTGAGGCGGATGGCATCCTCGCCGTCGATGCGCTCAAGCACCTCGGCGTGTTGATAGAGCCAGGAGAGCGCCGCTCCGTTCGTGATCGCAATTGATACTTCCACCTCCAGAAATGAATCCGACAGGCGCTTGTCGATGACTTTAAGCAGATTTTCGCACCCCTCTCCGGTCAGCGCCGACAATGCCGTCCGGGGCGGGGCGCTTTCGCGTCCGGCCCTGTTGATCAGGCTCTCTTTGTCATCAGGCGTCAGCAAGTCGATCTTGTTGATCGCCTCGATCAGGTTACCCGCTTTTTCCAAACCCAGTTTGCCAAGCACGGTCTCCACGTCCTGTTTCTGGGCCTGGGCGTCGGGGTGGGAGGCGTCGCGGACATGAACGATAAGATCAGCCGCAGAGACTTCTTCCAGCGTCGCGTGAAAGGCGTCCACCAGCTCATGGGGGAGGTCCGAGATAAAGCCGACGGTGTCCGACAGGATTACCGTGCGTCCCGACGGCAGCCTGAGGCTGCGCATGGTCGGGTCGAGGGTGGCGAAAAGCTGATCCGCCGCTTCCACCCCGGCATTGGTCAGGGTGTTGAAAAGCGTTGATTTCCCGGAGTTTGTGTAGCCGACCAGCGATACCGCCGGCCAGGACAGCCGTTGCCTCGCCTGACGGTGCAGTCGGCGGGTGCGTTTAACTTCCTTGATCCGGCGCTTGATATTGATGATGCGTTGATCGATCTGCCGGCGGTCGGACTCGATCTGGGTCTCGCCGGGACCGCCCATGAAGCCGGCGCCGCCGCGCTGGCGTTCCAGATGGGTCCATGAACGCACCAGCCGGGAGCGCTGATAAGTAAGCAACGCCAGTTCGACCTGAAGCCGTCCCTCGCTGGTGCGGGCGCGGGCGCCGAATATCTCCAGAATCAAGCCGGTGCGATCAAGAACCTTGCTGTTCCATGCGCGTTCCAGATTGCGCTGCTGCCCCGGCGTCAGCGTCGCATCGACCACCGTTACCGACGCCTTTGTTTCCTCTTTTGCCCCCTCCTCCTCCTCGCAGTCGGCGGCCCTGATGAGCGCGGCGATTCGTTCCACTGCGCCCTTGCCGAGCAGAGTGGCGGGATTAGCCTTGACCAGCCGCAACGCCTCGGCATGAATTACCTTCAGATTGATGGCGCGCGCCAGACCGACCGCTTCTTCCAGACGCGCCGACGGCTCGCGTGGTTCCCCGTCCGCCTGAAAATAGGGATGAATGACAAAGCAAACGCACTCGCCGTCGTTCCCGACCGGCGGCGGCGCTCCGTTTCCCGTGGCGAATCCCGATTTAATCGGAATCAGCTTCGGCCTCGCCTTCCTTTTCGGGTTCGAACAACTGTACGGGATTCGTCGGCATCACCGTCGAAATGGCGTGCTTGTAAACCAACTGAGTATGTCCGTCCCTGCGAAGAAGCACCGAGAAATTGTCGAACCATGTAACGATACCCTGCAATTTCACTCCGTTGACGAGGAATACCGTAACCGGCGCCTTGTTCTTTCTTATGTAGTTCAGGAAAACGTCCTGAACGTTTTGTCCCCTCTCAGACATGGGCTGATCCCCCCTGTTATTGTTTTTTGGGCCGTTCTTTTTATTATTTCGGCGACCCGCCTCCCCTAACCCCAAGCTATGTTACAACTCCCGTATGAAATTTGAAAGAGCCTGACACTCTCTAAAATACCGTGACGGCGGGTGAGCGCAAAATTCACCGTCGCCGGGAGCCTCGGCGCGCACCAGAACAGGTACGCAACCGGCGTTGAAGGCGCACTCCAGGTCGATATCCGCGTCTCCGGCGATCCACACATCGCCGCCGCGCATGATGCCGCTGCCGTTAAGGGCCAGATCGACGGGATCAATGGCCGGTTTGTCTCTCGGCGCATCCATGGCGCCGACCATCATGCCGAAATGTGCGTCCCAACCCAACTGCGCCGCCTCAAGGCGCAGGAAGTCCCCTTTTTTGTTGCTTATGACGCCGAGATAAATGCCGGAGCGCTTCAGTTCCTCCAGCATATGGCCGGCGCCGGGAAGGGGCCGCAGCATTTCCAGATGAATGGCGGAGAAGTATTGATAAAAAACCTCCCCCGCCTCTTCCCAGCGTTCGCCGAACAGGGCGGGAAAACTGTCACGAAGAGACTTACGCACTTGCCGGCGGGTTTGCTCCATGGTCCACGGCTCAAGGCCGAAGTCCTCAAGGGTGGAATTAAAGGCTTGGCGGATCACCGGCCACGAGTCGATCAGGGTATTGTCCCAGTCAAACAGAATAGCGCCGGGGCGGCCATTGATCGTCATATGCCGCTTCCATAATCGATGAGACGGGCGGCATAAAGGTCCATCAGTTTGCTGCACAGGGGGCCGGGCCGGCCTTTGCCGACCGCCTCGCCGTCAATATGGGTCACCGGCTTGATGAACGAGGTTGTATTGGAGAGAAAGGCTTCGACGGCCGTCTTTGCCTCATCGACGGAAAAAGGGCGCTCGACCAAGGCAAGGCTTTCCTCTTGCGCCAAATCCAGCACCATGGCGCGAGTGATGCCGCTGAGAATGGCGTGGTCGATATGGCGGGTGACCAATTCGCCTTTCGCGGTGACGATCCAGGCGTTGGAAGAAGTCCCCTCAGTGATGCATCCTTTATCATCGACCAGCCACGCTTCAAAGGCTCCGGAAGCCCTTGCCTTTTGCTTTCCTAAAACATTAGGAAGAAGAGATATCGACTTGATATCACAACGCTTCCATCGGATATCAGGCGTAGTAATGACGCTCACTCCCTGGGCCTTCGCGGAACTGTCGAAGGGCTTGCCGCGACGCGCCGTCATAACCAGCGACGCCGTGGCGTTGTCAGGAAATGCGTGGTCGCGGCGGGCGACGCCACGGGTAACCTGCAGATAGATAAATCCA
>MIAA01000035.1:0-17333 GCA_001830425.1 Rhodospirillales bacterium RIFCSPLOWO2_02_FULL_58_16 | reverse complement strand
CCTGCAGATAGATAAATCCATGGCGCAACCGATTGCGACGGATCATTTCGCCGATAACCACCTTGAGCGCCCGCCTCCCCATCGGCTGCTCGATAGCCAGCTCACCAAGCGAGCGGTCGAGGCGGTCCAGATGCGCTTCGCCTTCAATCATGCGGCCGGCGCATATTGCAATGACCTCGTACACGCCGTCGGCGAACTGATATCCGCGATCCTCCACATGCACCGCCGCCTCATGGTGGGGCACATAATGGCCGTTTACATAAGCAATTACGGACATCTTGTTATCTCAAAAGAACTCAAGTTTTACCGAAAACAGCTTTTCAACCTTGCGAATGGCATCGACGGCGGCAAACAGGACGACGCGGTCGCCGGCCAGAATAACCGTGTCGCCGCGAGGGCGGATCACTTGTCCGTCACGCACGACGGCGCCGATCAGCACCCCGGCGGGAAGCTCCGCTTCCTTGAGCGGAACCCCCACCAGCGGCGATGTTTTCATTGCCTCCGCCTCGATCAGTTCGCCGAAACCGTCGCGCAGGGCATGCACCGAGTTGATGCGGCCGCGCCGCACATGCTGAAGAATGGTGGACACGGTGATATTGCGCGGGCTGACAGCCACATCAATGCCGAGAGTGGTTATCAACGGTTCGTATATTCCCTTGTTGATCAGGGCGATGGTCCGCCGGCAGCCGTAACGCTTGGCCAACAGCGAGGACAGGATATTTGTTTCATCGTCGTCGGTTACTGTGACGACGGTTTCGGTGGCGGCGATGTTGGCCTCCTTGAGAATCTCCGGGTCTAAAGCATCGCCGTGAATCACCACCGTGCTGCCGAGCCGGCCGGCCACCATCTCGGCGCGCTCCTTGTTGCTTTCAATGATCTTGACCTTGACCCATGGATGTTTTTTCTCGATCGACTCAGCCAGAAAAAGACCGATGTTGCCGCCGCCCAGGATCAACAGGCGCTTTGCTTCGGTTCCTTCGTAGCCGAAAGCGGCCATGGCGCGCATTAATTGTGAACTGTCGATCACGAAATAGACCTCGTCGCCGGGCAGCATATGGTCATTAGACGTGGGGATTATGGGAACGTCATTGCGCATCAGCCCGACAATGACAATGTTGAGATCGGGAAACAGCTCGGTGAGCTGCCTGAGCGGGGTGTTGACCACAGGGCAATTTTCTCCACACCGCACGCCCAGCAGTTTCACCTTATCATCGACAAGGGAGATCATCTCGAAGGCGCCGGGAACCTGGAGACGCCTGGTTACCGCGTTCGCTACTTCGATCTCGGGCGAGATGATCACGTCGATGGGCAGGTTGCCTCGGGAAAACAGGTTGGCCCACATCGGCTGAAGGTAGCTCTGGTGACGCACGCGGGCGATCTTGGTGGTGATGCCGAAAAGAGAATGAGCGACCTGGCAAGCCACCATATTGACTTCATCGGCGTAGGTGACGGCGATTATCATGTCGGCGTCGCTGCCTCCCGCATGCTCTATGACGTCGGGATGCGAGGCGTATCCGACTATTCCCTGGACATCCAGGGTGTCGGTTACCTTATGGATCAGGTCGGGAGCCTGGTCGATAACGGTAACGTCGTTATTTTCCATGGCCAGATGGCGGGCGATATTGTATCCCACCTGCCCGGCTCCGCAGACAATAATCTTCACGGCGCGAGACCTTTATCCTGAACCGATCGCTCTTTGGATGGTAGCTTGCCGGCGCCGTTGGGACGGTTCTTGTCGTCGCTGTTGATGCCCAGGGATTTAAGTTTGCGGTGCAGCGCCGAGCGCTCCATGCCGATAAAATCGGCGGTGCGTGAAATGTTGCCGCCGAAGCGGGTTACTTGCGAGTGCAGGTATTCCTTCTCGAAGATTCCCCGCGCCTCGCGGAATGACAGGTTCATAATTTTACTTGTGTCCATAAGCCGGTTTTCCGGTTGCCTGGAATTGCCGATGATAACGGCGAGAGCCTCGGCGCCGATAGGCTCGCCGGCGTGGCCGGGGGCCATGATCAACAGACGCTCGACGACATTGCGCAATTCCCTGACGTTTCCCGGCCACTCATAAGTCTGAAGAACAGCCAGCGCATCCTTGCCGATATCCCGAGGCTGCCGGCCTCCGCTCTCAGCGGCCCGCTCCATAAAGAATTTGGCCAGTAAGGGAATATCGTCGGGGCGATCCTTAAGCGGCGGCACTTCGATGGGGACCACGCTCAGCCGGTAAAACAGGTCCTCGCGGAAACGGCCGGCGGCGATTTCATCTTTGATTTCGCCGGTGACGGAGGCGACCACCCGCACGTCCACCTTGACCAGGGTGCTGCCGCCGACCCTCTTGAATATCTGGTCTTGAAGCACCCTGACGATCTTGGCCTGGGTTTCCAGCGGCATATCCGTCACCTCGTCGAGATACAGGGTGCCGTTATGGGCGGACTCGAAGGT
Organism: Rhodospirillales bacterium RIFCSPLOWO2_02_FULL_58_16; assembly: GCA_001830425.1. Classification (NCBI taxonomy): domain Bacteria; kingdom Pseudomonadati; phylum Pseudomonadota; class Alphaproteobacteria; order Rhodospirillales; species Rhodospirillales bacterium RIFCSPLOWO2_02_FULL_58_16. The sequence continues at coordinate 14,900 of MIAA01000035.1, read as the reverse complement.
TCCCACCTTCCTGCTGACGTTTTTGCCGTCGGCGTCCTCGGTCCCGAACAGTTCGATTTCCATCCGCTCGGGGAGCATATTGGCGCAGTTGACGACGACAAAAGGACCGTCGGCGCGGTGCGAACTGCCATGCAGCATACGCGCCACCACTTCCTTGCCCGAGCCGGCCGGTCCGGTAATAAGGACGCGACTGTTGGCGGGGGCGACGCGGGCGATAGTCTGACGCACCTGATTGATGGCCGGCGAACGACCGATCAGTTCCGCCTCGGCGCCGGCGCGTCGGCGCAGTTCTTCGTTTTCACGCTTGAGACGCGCCGTTTCAACGGCGCGGGTGATAATCATGATCAGGCGGTCGGATTTGAAGGGTTTCTCGATGAAATCATAAGCTCCGAGATTGATTGCCTTGACCGCCGTCTCGATGGTGCCGTGGCCGCTCATCATCACCACCGGCAAATCGGGATGGTTGTTTTTGATAATTTCCAGGATGCCGATGCCGTCCAGTTTGCTCCCCTGCAACCATATATCGAGAAGCACCAGACTGGGCCGCCGGGTTTCAATGCCGGCAAGCGCTTCGGCGCCGTCGGCGGCCTCGCGGGGCAGATAGCCCTCGTCCTCAAGGATTCCGGATACCAGAGTCCGTATGTCGGATTCGTCGTCAACGATTAAGATATCATGAGCCATGAATCGGAATGTCCGTTGCCGTCTTCATCGTATCGAATTGATCATGTTGTTCACTAATGGCATTTTCATCAACCGGGTGGAAGACTATAGAAATCTTCGCCCCTCCCCCCTCACGGTCTTCAAGCACCAGGTCGCCATTGTGATCTTCCATGATTTTTTTGACAATCGCCAGCCCCAGGCCGGTCCCCTTATCGCGCCCGGTGATGTAAGGTTCGGTAAGGCGGTCACGGCGTTCCTTGGGCAAGCCCTTGCCGTTGTCTTCGATAATAATGCTGATGATCGCGCCGTTGCCGTCGTTTTTCTCATCCAAAAGCAAGCGCACCCAACCGGGTTGCCGATCATTATCCGGGGATGACCCACGCTCATTGACTGATTCGGCGGCATTTTTCAGCAAGTTTATCAGAGCCTGCCCGATTTGCCGATTGTCACAGCGCAGATACTTGACGCCATCGGGGAACATCGTGGTGAATTTGATCTCGGGATGGCGTGTTTTTTCCAGGAAAACCGCCTGACGGCAGATGTCGGCGAGGTTCTCCGGCTTCATGTTCGGTTCCGGCATACGGGCAAAGGAGGAGAATTCGTCAACCATCCGCCCGATATCTTCGACTTGACGGATGATAGTGTCGGTGCAGTTGGTGAAAATTTCCGGGCTGGTTTTGATTTCATTGAGGTACTTGCTTTTCAACCGCTCCGCCGAAAGTTGGATGGGGGTAAGCGGATTCTTGATCTCGTGGGCGATGCGCCGCGCCACATCCGCCCAAGCCGCCTTGCGTTGGGCCGACATCAACTCGGTTACGTCATCAAAAGTGACAACGTAACCGATAATATCCTGACCCATCCGTTCCGCCACGATGCGCGCCAGAAGGGTGCGGCATATTCCCTTGCGCATAAGCGTGATCTCCGCCTGCCGCAGACGATCAGGCCGCTTCATTGCCTCATTGAAGAGGTCCGACATTTCAGGAATTATCTCGCTGAGCGGGTTGCCGATGGATTGTTTCAGGTCACAGTCCAACAATTCCGACGCCGAGCGATTAGGCAGGTTGATGCGCCCTTCCCCGTCCAGGCCGATGACGCCGGCGGAGACGCCGCTTAACACCGTTTCGGTGAATTGGCGTCTTTCGTCCAGTTGGCGATTGGCGTCCATGAGTCCTTGATGCTGGGTTTTCAACTGGCCGGTCATGCGGATAAAGGCGCGGCTGAGGATGCCGATTTCATCGGCGCCGGTCGGGGCGTCGATGCTTACCTCCAGATTCCCCTCGCGGACCTGTTCAACGGCCAGGATCAGCTTGCCGAGGGGACTCACCAGTTGCGTGGCCAAGGCCAGGCCTATCCATACGGCGGCAAGCAGCAGCATAACGGTCACTACAATGAAGACCATCAGGAAGGTGATCTGGAATCCTTCCTGTTTCGTTTCCAGACTCTTGTATTCGGCTACCGCTCCCGAGGTGCGGTTGATGTGCTCGATAACGGTGGGGTCGATGAACCGCCCCACCAGAAGGTAGGCGTCGGCGAAACGATTGAGCTTGATAACGGCCCGCACGCGATCATCGCGATCATTGGTTATAAGGACTACTATATTGCCCTCCCCCGCCTTTTTTATGGCGCCGGGGGGGACCAGATCGAACTCCAGAGACATGCTCAACTGTGACCGGGCCAACACCTGACCGTTGCCGTTGATTACAAGCAACTCCGGCAAGGAGCGCAGATTTGCCTGACCGGAAAGAACATTATTGAAGAGTTGCGGATCACCCGTCAAAACCTGGGCGTCTATATTCAGGTCGTTGGCTACCGCCAAGGCGTCGGCGCGTATATTTTGCTGATGCTCGTGAAGATAGGCGCCGGCGACGGCGTTGGATTCCTCGATTGCCGTGCGCACCCGCTCGCTGAACCAGTGTTCGATGCCGTAATTGAGAAATAATGAAGAAAATACGGCAACAAGGATTGCCGGCGTTATGGCGACCAGACTGAACATCACCACCAGCCGGACATGCAGCCCCGATCCTGCCTGCCCGCGCAATCGTTCCGCCCAGACCACGGCAATCCGCATTGCCACGACCGCGATAAGAAGCAACACCAGAACGGCGTCAAAATACAGCAGATAAAGAAGAGCCTTGGTTTCCGGGCCATAGGACATGGCGCCGGTCATTATGGCGAGGGTTGACACTCCTGAAATTGCCGCCGTCAGCGCAAGGGCAAAGCCTAGTTTACGATTGAGGCCTATGCGCCGCGCCCACAGGCGAAAGCGGATGATCAGGCGGTTATGCCGTTTAACCGAAATTTTCATTTACTTTCCCTAATCACGGGAATTTTGAGTTCACTGATTTTTTTACGCAAGGTGTTGCGGTTAAGGCCCAGCACGCCGGCCGCCTTGATCTGATTGCCGCCCGTTGCGTGCAGGGTCAGCGAAATCAAGGGACGCTCGATTTCCCGCAGTACGCGCTCGTAGAGGCCTTTTGAGGGGAGGCGTCCGCCGAGCGTGGTGAAATAACCCTGAAGGTGGCGCTCCATCAAGTGGCCGAGACCGCTTCCTTCCGGAGCGGCGGCAGGCAGCGAGGCATCGGCCAGTTCCGCCTCGATTACGCTGATGCCGATGGTCTCCTGGGAATAAAGGGCGGCAAGGCGACGCATGAGGTTTTCCAGTTCACGCACATTGCCCGGCCAACGGTAACTCTTGAGCCGTTCCATGGCGGCGTTATCAATAGTTTTCCAGGGCAGGCCCTCATTTGCCGCCTTATTTAAAAAATGACGGGCCAGTTCGGGGATATCTTCGGTGCGCTCACGCAGCAGCGGCAGGCGGATAGGCACGACATTAAGGCGAAAGAAAAGGTCTTCGCGGAATAATCCCTGACGGATCAACTGATGAAGGTCGCGATGGGTGGCGGCGATAATCCGGCAATCGGCGCGGATCGGCGCCCTACCGCCGACGCTGGTATATTCGCCCTCCTGAAGAACGCGCAAAAGGCGGGTCTGGGCCTCCGCCGGCATGTCCCCGATCTCGTCAAGGAAAAGGGTTCCTCCTTGCGCCTGCTCGAAACGCCCGGAACTTTGCGCCACGGCGCCGGTAAAAGCGCCTTTTTCATGGCCGAACAGTTCGCTCTCGATCAGTTCGCGGGGAATGGCGGCCATATTGATGGCGACAAAGGGGCCATAACGCCGCTTGCCGTAATCGTGAAGGGCGCGCGCCACCAACTCCTTGCCGGTGCCGGAATCGCCGGCGATCATCACCGTCAGGTCCGTTCCCATGAGGCGGGCCATTATCCGATAGATTTCCTGCATGGCGGGGGAGCGTCCGATCAGGGGTAACTGCTCGTCCGCGCCGTCGCCCGAAGAACGACGATCCGGGGATGGGCTTTGAACCTCAAGGGCGCGGCGGACCACGTTGACCAACTCGACAAGATCGAAGGGTTTGGGCAGATATTCAAAGGCCCCGCGCTCGGTAGCCATAACCGCCGTTCGCAGGGTATTCTGGGCGCTCATCACGATGACGCGAAGCTCCGGGCGGAGCTTGCGGATGCGGGGAATCATATCAAGGCCGTTTTCGTCGGGCATCACCACGTCGGTGATGACAAGGTCGCCTTCCCCGTTCTGTATCCACTGCCACAGGGTAGCGGCGTTGCCGGTGGAGCGCACCTCGTATCCGGCGCGCCCGAGCGCCTGATCAAGCACCGTGCGGATAGCGCCGTCATCATCGGCGACAAGGATGGATTGGGCGGTCAACTCCCCTCCTTCGCGCTTGAATCAATAGGCAGCATGACTCTGAAAATAGTGCGTTTAGGCCGGCTTTCAAACTCAATAACGCCGGCATGGTCGCCGATAATTTTCGCCGCCAGGGCCAGCCCGAGGCCGTTGCCCTTGGGCTTGGACGATACAAAAGGCTCGAACAAATGGGGCTGGATATCTTCGGAAATACCGCTCCCGTTGTCCTGAATACTGACTTCAAGGGGCAGGTGAACGAGGTTGTTGCCGGTAGGCATGGCGAAACGTATGCCGTGCCTGAAGGCGGTGCAAAGAATAATCTCGCCGCCGATTACGGGAGCCGCTTCCGCCGCGTTCTTGACCAGATTAAGAAACACCTGGGTCAATTGATCCCGGTTGCCGAACACCGGCGGCAGGGAAGGATCATAATTCTCGATGAATCGCAGATGAGAGCCGAAACCGTTTTCCGCCAGTCTTTTAACCCGGTCAAGAATCTGGTGGATATTGATGGCTTCGCGCTGAAGCGGAACAGCATCGTTGAAAATATCCATGCGATCAACCAGAGCGCAGATGCGGTCAACTTCGTCACGGATCAATTGGGTCAGTTGGCGGTCTTCAGGGCTTGCGTTCTCTTCCAGAAGCTGGGCGGCGCCGCGAATTCCCGACATCGGATTCTTGACTTCATGAGCAAGCATGGCGGCTACGGCGGTTACCGAGCGGGCGGCGTCGCGATGGGTAAGCTGACGGTCGATCTTGTCGGCGATGGAACGCTTGTTAAGAACAAGCACTACCCTGTCCGGCGTCTCGGCCAGCGGAAGCGCCTGGATATTGACCAGATTTCTGCCGATGCGGGGAGTTTCGAGGATTGCGCCGTATTCCGATACCGCATTGCCGCTGTCGCGAGCCTGGTCAAGCAAGGCAAACAAAGGGCTGTCGCCGGGAAGGAGGTCTTGCAACCGCCGTTTTTCCAGGTAGGCGGCGCTGCCGTTGAAAAACTGTTCGCCGGCGTTGTTGATGTGGATAATGTGTCCGCTTCCGTCGATAACCATAATAGCCGTGGTCAGGGCGTTTAAAACCGCTTCGATGTCCACGCCTTGGGGAATTCCGATTTTCTCGTCAAAGGTCGCTACGATTTTACTCATCACGCCGCTTCCCGCTCAATGATCGGCGCGTAGAACTCACGAATAAGGGCCTTCACATCCCTTGGTTCAGTGATGTGCATGACCGCAGAGCGGAATTCCGCCGAGCCGGGCATTCCCCTGGAATACCAGCCGATATGCTTGCGGGCGATGCGCAAACCGGAATATTCGCCGTAGTAGCTCAACATTTCATCGTAGTGGCCGAGAATGGTCGCCAGTTGTTCGCTCAGGCTCGGCTCGCCTCCCCGCTCGCCGGTCGCCAGAAAACGGCTGACCTGGCCGGGAAACCAGGGCCGGCCATAGCAGGCGCGTCCGATCATTACTCCGTCGGCGCCGGACTCGGCCAGCAGACGGGTAGCGTCGTCCAGGCATTTGACGTCGCCGTTGCCGATAACCGGGATCGAGACGGCCTCTTTTACCCGGCGGATGAACTTCCAGTCAGCCTGGCCGTGGTAGAACTGGGCGCGCGTTCTGCCGTGAACGGTGACCGCCTTGATGCCGCACTCCTCGGCGATCCTGGCCAATTCGGGGGCGTTGCGCGAGGAGTCATCCCAGCCGGTGCGCATTTTCAGCGTTACCGGCACATCGACAGCCTTTACCACCGCCGCCATGATCCTGCCGGCGAGTATTTCGTCGCGCATCAGGGCGCTTCCCGACTCGCTGTTGATAACCTTCCTGGCCGGACAGCCCATGTTGATGTCAATGATTACGGCCCCGCGATCCCGATTCAATCTGGCCGCCTCGGCCATGACCTCAGGGTCGCATCCGACAAGCTGGACAGCCATCGGATACTCATCGGCGCACCCTGTAGACATCTTCAGCGTCTTGCGTCCGGCGTGAATCATCGCCCTGCCGGCGATCATCTCGGAGACAACGAGGCCGACGCCGAAGCCCTTGACCAGGCGACGGAACGGAAGATCGCTGACCCCCGACATGGGCGCCAGAATCACCGGATTATCCAGGCGGACGGAACCGATCTGAATAGACATGACCTAAAAAAACCTGTTGCGGGTGCCCATTAATTAGGCAATTCCGGTTCGAATGCAATGAGTTTGCAAAATTAGGTCATCAGAACATCGGTAACGAATTTGACTCCGGGATAGCCCAAGGTCAGCAATAAATAGGCCAGCAACACCAGCCGCGCCACCATGCGCCCCCTCACCCCGCTGCGGAAATGGGCCGCCAGAACTCCGCCGATAACTATAAAGGCGGTGAAGGTTAATACCGTCTTGTGATCCAGCGCCAGCAGGGAACCTGTTCCTTCGTATTGAGTGGCCATGCCGGTGGCGAGGCCGAGGGCCAGCACGATCTCGCACAGCATCAATAAACGCACCATCATGAACTCGCTATCGATGATCGAGGGCAATTGGTGAGTCAGCGGCGTCGGGCGCTTGGACTTCATGGCCCGTTCCTGAAGGAAGGCGGCCAGCGCCGCCACGGCGGCAATGGTCAACAGCCCATAGGTGGCGACGGATACGATGATATGAACCTCGACCCAGCCGGTCGGAGCCTTGGCCGCCAGTTGTCCCTCCGGCGCCTGCTGCCAGACGGTCGCCAGGATGCCGACGCCGATCATGTACGGAGTCATCAGGGTAGTCAGCCGCCATCCCTGGCGGGTGACGGCGGCCATAACGGCGAACATGGCCATGCTGGAGGCCACGGTGACCCACAGGGTTGTTGACAGCCCGGTGCGCCAGGTTCCCGCCGTCTGCGCCAGCACCCACGCCAGGGGGCCGATTACGGCCAAGCCGAGCAAACCCCAGAAAAGGCCGTCGCGAGCATGTTCCCGGCGCCGGGAAAGAAGCGATACGGGAACCAAAGTCGCCAAAGCGGCCAAGCTGTAAAACAGATTTTGCGTCATTGCCGAACAATCGCCTTTGACGACCCTCTTGGCAAGACCTGTTGTTAAATCTACTGTTAATGCAGGAGAACCAAAGAACCATGGGCGGATGTATTGCGATAGTGGTCGGCGCCGGGCGCGGCCATCGTTTCGGCGGGGCGACGCCGAAGCAATATCTGCCTCTTGCCGGGGCGCCGGTCGTGCGCCGCGCCTTGCGCTCCTTTCTTGACCATCCGGGAGTGGACTCCGTGCTGCCGGTCATTCACCCCGATGATCGGGAACTGTTTGCCGCCGCCGCCTCGGGTTTGGAAGTAATGGCGCCGGTATCAGGCGGCGCCACCCGCCGGGAGTCCGTCCTGCTGGGCCTTGAGAGCTTGGCCTTCATGACCCCTGACCGGGTGCTGATTCATGACGCCGCCCGCCCTTTTGTCGGCGAGGAGGTTATTTCCGGGGTTCTGAAGGCCCTGGAAAGATACGACGGGGCCATCCCCGCCCTTCCCGTCAGCGATACTCTCAAACGCGCCGGCAAGGGCGATCTGATAAGTGAAACCGTGGACCGCTCCGGCCTGTGGCGGGCGCAGACGCCGCAAGGGTTTCGTTTTAAGGAAATTATAAAGGCGCACCGCGCCGCCGAGGGCGCTGAATTCACCGACGACGCCGCCGTAGCCGAAAATTTCGGCCTGACGGTCGCTCTGGTCATGGGAAGCGAGGACAATATGAAGATAACCACCGGCGACGATCTGCTCCGCGCCGAGCGGCAATTAGGCGCCGGGGAGAGCCGTTGCGGCATGGGTCTCGACGCCCACCGCTTCAAAGACGGCGATCATGTAATGCTGTGCGGGGTGCGCATTCCCTTCGCCTCCGGTCTGGAAGGCCATTCCGACGCCGATGTCGGTTTGCATGCGCTGACCGACGCCCTGCTCGGCGCGGTAGGCGCCGGCGACATCGGCGATCATTTTCCGCCCAACGATCCCCAATGGCGCGGCGCCGCTTCCGAGATTTTCCTTAAACGCGCCGGCGACATCGCCAAGGAGCGCGGCGCCGTTATCACCAACATGGATATCACCCTTATCTGTGAAAAGCCCAAAATCGGCCCTCACCGCGCCGCCATGGTCGGGCGCATCGCCGGGATTCTGGGCATGGCGGAAGAACGGATCAGCGTCAAGGCGACGACGACCGAAAGGATGGGCTTTACCGGGCGCGGCGAGGGAATCGCCGCCCAGGCAATAGCCACCGTGAACTTTCCGCACCGATGCCTATGAGTTTCTATCCGTCAGGGAAAGAAATATCTCATCGCCCTCAAGCCTGACCCGATGCCGGCAGGTGCCGCCGGCATCCGGGGCCACCGCCTCTCCGCTCGTCAAGTCGATCTGAAGGCCGTGCATGGGGCAGGAGACCTTATGGCCGTGAACCATGCCCTGGGACAAGGGACCGCCACGGTGCGGGCATTTGTCGTCAAGGGCGAAGACGCGGTCATCCATCGTCCTGAAGAGGGCGATATCGCCTGCGGGAGCGCGCACCACGCGAGCGCCGGCGGCGGGGATGTCATTCAAACTCCCCACCTTGATCCAGACGGATTTGTCGTGCTTGGTCATATTTTTAAAGTCCTTGTTCGCTTGGTCTGTTCTCGGCGGCGGCGATTTCCATAAGGGGAAAGTACTCATGACGCGCCTCTCCGCCGTCCTGGGCGCGCTCCTCCCAGGGATCGTTCTGGGCATACTTCTGAGACTCCATGAAGCGTTGAAGGAGCACGGCCCGACCCTGATCATCCTCGACTACACGTTGTTTGACATAAGGCAATCCGACCCGCTCGATCCATGCCGATGATCGTTCCCTGTAGTGTCCCTCTTCCCGGTAGAGTTGCAGGAAGGCGGCGGCATATTCAGTAACCTCCGCGTCACTGCCGACCTTGCACAGAAAGTCGGTGGCGCGGACGCGGATGCCGCAAGTACCCCCCACATGGAGTTCCCAGCCGGATTCCACGCCGACGACGCCGAAATCCTTGATTGTGGATTCGGCGCAGTTGCGCGGACAGCCGGAGACGCCCATCTTGAATTTATGTGGCGTCCATGCTCCCCAGAAGGTTTTTTCCATCATGATGCCGAGTCCGAGCGAGTCTTGGGTTCCGAAGCGGCACAGGCCCTTGCCGACGCAGCTTTTTACCGAGCGCACCGCCTTGCCGTAGGCAAAACCGGAGACCAGTCCGGCCTTGCCCAGTTCGGCCCACACTCCGGGCAGGTCTTTTTTCTTGACGAAGGGAATGGCCAACCGCTGGCCACCGGTAATCTTCACCGGAACGCCCAGCTTGTCGGCGCAATCGGCAACCGCCCTCAACTCCTTTGCGTTGGTAAGTCCGCCCCATGTGCGCGGCACTACCGAATAGGAGCCGTCCTGCTGGATGTTGGCATGCACCCGTTCATTATGTTCGCGGGACTGGAGATCATTCACGGCCTCTGCGGGCCAAGCGGAAATCAGATAGTAGTTGAGCGCCGGCCGGCACCTGGGACATCCGTCGGGCGTGCGCCATTCGAGGAAACGCATGGCGTCGGGAATGGTTGTCAGATGGTGATCAAAAATCGCCCGACGCACTTCGTCGTGGGTGTGATCCGTACATCCGCATACAGGTTTCTCCGTCGGCGTCGCGGTGTAGTTGCCGCCCAGCGTAGATGCAAGAATCTGCTCGACCATGCCGGTGCACGAACCACAAGACGCCGACGCCTTGGTGTGGACGCGCACGTCTTCCAGGGTGAACAGGCCTTTGCTTGAGATCGCTTCCACGATCACGCCCTTGGTGACGCCGTTGCAGCCACAAACCTCCGTCTTGTCGCTCATCCCGGCGATGTTTATTTTTCCGCCGTGACCGGCGTCTCCCAGATGCCCTTGCCCGAACAACAACATGGATCTCAGTTCGCTGATGTCGGCTCTCCCGCGCATCAGTTCGTAATACCAGCTCTCGTTGGCCGTATCGCCGTAGAGCAGAACCCCTTCGAGTCTGTTGTTGCGAATCACCAGCTTCTTGAAGACGCCGGAACCGGCGTCCTGCATCACCATCTGTTCGGCAACGTCTCCGCTCCTGAAGTCGCCGGCCGAGTAGAGGTTGATGCCGGAGACCTTGAGCTTGGTCGAGAGGACGGAATCGCTGTAAGCGGCGAAGCCCAGTCGGGCAAGATGGTTGGCGCAGACCTTGGCCTGTTTGAACAGGGGGGCCACCATGCCGTAGGTTTTGCCCCGAAACTGCACGCATTCGCCGACGGCGTAGATATTGGGATCGAAGGTCTGCATGGTTTCGCCGACGACGATGCCGCGTTCGCAATGAATGCCCGCCGCCTGCGCCAAGGCCATGCGCGGGCGGATGCCGACGGCCATGACCACAATATCCGCCGGAATCCCGGCGCCGTCCTTCAGCCTTACCGTTTTCACGCGCTTGTCGCCAAGAATGGCGACGGTCTCCGCCGGCATATAAAACGTCAACCCGCGTTCTTCAAGGGAACGGCGGAGCATAGCCGCCGCCACCTCATCCAGTTGACGCTCCATCAGCATATCCATCAGGTGAACCACCGCAACGTCCATGCCCCGCTTCATCAGGCCGTGGGCGGCCTCCAGGCCCAGCAACCCGCCGCCGATGACCACCGCTTTTTTGGAATTCCGCGTCGCGCCGATCATCGTCTCCACGTCATGGATGTTGCGAAAGGTGGTGACTCCGGGCAGGGCGTTGCCGGGAACCGGCAAAATGATCGGGTCGGACCCCGTCGCCAAAAGCAGCCGGTCATAGGCGGCATCGACGCCGTCGGCGGTCCTGACCCATTTGCCGATGCGATCAATCGCGACAATCTCCTCGCCCTTATGCAGGGTGATGCCGTTATCGGCATACCATTGATCGTCATTGATCATGATTTCGCTGATCGTCTTGTCGCCGGCCAGCACCGGCGACAACAGGATGCGGTTGTAGTTTCCGTGAGGTTCGGCCCCGAAAACGGTGATGTCGTAAAGGTCAGGCGCCAGCTTGAGCAGCTCCTCGACCGTCCGCATCCCGGCCATTCCGTTTCCGATAACAACAAGTTTCCGTTTCATGACGAAGCGATCTCCTCTTTCAACAATTCCAAACGCCCCCGGCGATCCCGGTCTTTCGGGCATTGCCCGAAAGACCGGATTCCGGCCCTAATGGACGGTTTCGCCGTGCAGACTGCTGTCGAGGCCGATCACCTCGGTTTCCTCGTCCACCCGCAGGCCCATGGTCGCTTCGATGATCTTGAGCAATACAAAGCTCGCCGCTCCGCAATAGATGACGGTGGCGGCGATGCCCTCCAACTGGATCAACACCTGCGCGGGGTTGCCTTCCAGCAGGCCCGGCTTGCCGCCGATGGCCTCGGCGGCGAAAACGCCGGTCAGCGCCGCGCCGACAATGCCGCCGATGCCGTGAACGCCGAAGGCGTCCAGCGAGTCATCGTATCCCAGACACCGTTTGAGGATAACGGCGCCCCAGAAGCAGGCCAGTCCTGCGACCAGCCCGATGACCAACGCTCCGCTCGGATCGACGAAACCGGAGGCCGGGGTTATGGCGACCAGGCCACTGACGGCGCCGGAAACGATCCCGAGCACGCTCGGCTTGCCGTGTAATATCCATTCGGCAAGCATCCATGACAGCGCGGCAACCGCCGCCGCGATCTGGGTGACGGCCATCGCCATGCCGGCGGAACCGTTCGCCGCCGCCGCCGATCCGGCGTTAAAGCCGAACCAGCCGATCCACAGCAGGGACGCTCCGATAATGCTGAGCGTGAGGTTGTGGGGAGCCATGTTCTCGTGGCCGTAGCCCTTGCGCTTGCCGATTACCAAACAGGCGACAAGACCGGCGACGCCGGCGTTGATGTGAACCACCGCGCCGCCGGCGAAGTCGAGCACTCCGGCGTCGGCCAGAAACCCGCCGCCCCACACCCAATGGGCGACGGGGGCGTAGACCAGCACCATCCACAGGCCGAGGAACGCCAGCATGGAGGAAAACTTCATGCGGTCGGCAAAGGCGCCGGTGATCAGCGCCGGAGTGATGATGGCGAAAGTCATCTGGAAGGTCATAAAGACCGACTCGGGGATCGTCCCGGTCAGGGAGTCGATCCCGATGCCGCGCAGAAAGACCTTGTCGAGGCCGCCGATGTAGGCGTTGAGGGCGCCGCCGTCGGTGAAAGCGATGGAGTAGCCGACAACCATCCACAGCACGGTCATCAGGCAGGCGGCGGCGAAGTTCTGCATGACCATCGCCAGGACGTTCTTCTTGCGCACCATGCCGCCGTAGAACATGGCCAGGCCGGGAATGGTCATCATCAGGACCAGCGCGGTGGCGGTCAGCATCCAGGCGGTATCGCCGCTGTCCGGTTTTACCTCTCCGGCCAGAGCCGCGTCGGCGACGCCGAACAAGGCTGCGACAAACAGGGCGGCGGCAATTATTCGTGTTTTTATTAACATATTCGTTTCCTCCTACAGAACGTCGTCGCCGGTTTCGCCGGTTCGTATGCGAACCGCCGATTCCAGGGCGTGAACAAAAATTTTGCCGTCGCCGATCTTTCCCGTGCACGCCGACGTCCTGATGGCCTCGATGACCCTTTCCAGCAAGCCGTCGCCGACCGCCAGTTCAATCTTCACTTTGGGCAGGAAGCTCACCACATACTCGGCGCCGCGATAGATTTCCGTTTGCCCCTTCTGGCGACCGAAGCCCCTGACCTCGCTGATTGTCATGCCGTGTACGCCGAGTTGCGTCAGGGCGTCGCGGACCTCGTCGAGCTTGAAGGGCTTGATGATGGCGGTAATCATCTTCATTTCTATTTCTCCTCAGAACCGGATTTCCAGGGAACGCTACGCCCCCTTTTCGGGAACATAAGATCAAGAAACGTGCCAACGCCTTTGAAGCAGCGTAAAAATATGCAAGATCAATGGCTTGCAAGAACGGAAGCCCACGACGCCCAAAACTTTACAGAGGGCATTATGCCTAAAAATTAGGCAGCTACCGACATCACCCCGAAATATGCCTATTTTATAGGCATACATTAAGGGCTTTTTGGGGCGGGCTTTTTGGGGCGGATTGACAATTTACCCGCCGGGGCGCAGGATAGCGGCATGGGTCACACAATCACCGATCCCGCCATTATCGCCAAGCTGGACACTATTATTGACATGGTGAAGGGGCTTGATGCGCGGTTGCGCGGCGTGGAGGACGGGCTGGCCGAGCTTAGGGGCGAAGTCAGGCAGATGAGTGTGCGCATTTCAGACGTGAACGCCCGTCTGCCGGTTCCTATTGCTTATCAACCGCCGGCGCCGGGCAAGAAACGCGCCTAAGCAGACTTCCGCTTTCCTGCCGGCCCGGATGAACCTCTTGATCGGCCTGATCAACCCGCTCTAATTTCCTAAAATGCGTTCAATGAGTCATTCGGATCGGCAAAACCGCGTGGCTGCAAGGGCGTTTAATTTTTATCGCGCCGGAAGATGGATGAGAATAAAATACAGGACCCGATGGTAGCGGTTTTGAGCCATGCATAAGATGAAATTTGATAAGGTCGATATTTTGCTGGTTGATCCGGATCGCAATTCTCGGGACAGCCTCAAAATGGTCCTCCACAACAACGGCTTCAGGGAATTGCGTTTCGGCGACACCCTGGAGGACATCAGGTTCCAGATCAATTACCTGACGCCGGACATGATGATCTGCTCTTCGGAGCTTCCCGATGGCGATTTCTGCGGGTTTGTCGCCAAAATCCGTCATCAAAAAATTGGGACCAATCCGTTTTTGCCGATTATCGCCACTACCTGGAACCCGACGCCGGAGATGGTCAGGCAAGTTATTGAATCCGGGGCCGACTATTTGCTCACCAAGCCTATTTCCACGGTCCAGTTGCTGGATCGCATCCAATTGCTTGTTAAGTACCGCAAGAAATTTGTGGTGACCAACGACTATGTGGGGCCGATACGCAGCAGGAAAGACAGCGATGACAAAGCAATCCCCAAAATGGATGTCCCCAATACCCTTAAGGCCAAGGCCACCGGGGAGAAGATCGATCACACCGGCATTCAGCAAGCCATCGATGCCGCCATCGGCGAGATCAATGTCAGGCAACTTGAGGGCCACGCCGATGAAATCGGCGGCCTTGTCGCCCGGATCGTTCCCAACCTGGAAATGGGCGGCAAAACGGGTGAAACAATAAAGGAGCTTATTGAACACCTCATCTACATAGCCAAGGATACGACGCGCCGCCTCGGCGGCACCAGATATGACCATGTATCGGGGCTGTGCCGGACGCTGATCGAAGTCTCCAACGCCATCTTCTCCGCAGAAGGCGCGCCCAACCCCAAGGACGTTAAGCTGCTTATGCCCTTGTCAAAGGCCATTCAGGCCGGTTTCGCCGACACCGGATCAGCCACTGCGGCGCGGGAAATTTCCGCCTCTATCAAAAGATAAAAACCATTATATATCAATGAGCTGGTCCTGAAAAATCGGACAGGGTGTTAAGGTGTATTCCACCGGATAAAGGAGGAATACAAAATGACGACGAGACGACGGT
>MIAA01000034.1:19222-21732 GCA_001830425.1 Rhodospirillales bacterium RIFCSPLOWO2_02_FULL_58_16 | reverse complement strand
TCCGGCCATGACGGGGGGTAAGGGGCTTAATGAAACACAGAGGCTCAGAGACACAGAGGAGGACAGAGAAAATAAAGAAAAAGCAGGAAAAAACTTCGCTTAACCTTCTCTGCGCCTCTGTGCCTCTGTGTTCAACCTGAGCCAATCCCGGTTAGCTGTTATCGACGGTCAGGGTGACGGTGTTGCTGTCAACCTGGGTCACGTTATACCCGCCGTCGTCATTCTGGATATCTTCGACCCTGGTGTCTTCAAGTCTTACCGAGGTGTCATTGACGCCGCCGAAGGTGATGACCACGTCGTCGCCGTCCTGGGTTACTTGCAGGTTGGCGGGGTCGAACTCGGCGCCCTCGAAGGTCAGGACATCGCCGATGTTAAAGTCGGTAATGGTGTCATCGCCGTCGCCGGAACCAAAGGTGAAGGTATCGTTGCCGCCACCGCCGGTCAGGGTGTCATCGCCGGTCCCGCCCTCAAGCGTATCACTGCCGGAGCTTCCCCCAAGAGTATCATCGCCGGAGCCGCCATCTAAAGTGTCATTGCCGGAGTTGCCCTTAAGGATATCATTGCCTTCGCCGCCCCTAAGGGTGTCATCGCCGGAGCCGCCTTCAAGGGTGTCGTTGCCGGAGCCGCCGTCGAGAGTATCGTTGCCCTCGCCGCCGCTGAGTTCGTCATTGCCGCCCAGACCGCTAAGGATGTCGTTTCCACTGTTGCCGTCAAGGGTGTCCCAGTCGCTGGTGCCGGTCAGGGCATCGGCGCCGCTGTTGCCTTCGAGATCGACGCCGTCGTTAACGGCGCTGATGGCGACGGTGGTGGAGGCGCTGGAGGTATCGCCGCCGTTGCTTTCCGTCGATGTTGAAGTGACCGTGATGTTGAAATCATGGTTGATCGAACTGTCGACATTCATGGTCAGGCCGGACAACTGGGCCGGAGTCAGCGTCCACGAACCGTCGCCGTTATCGGTGCCCGCCGACAGGGTGGCGCCGTCCGGAATGCCGCTGATAACCGTTGACAGGGATTCGGAACCGTCGGCATCGGTCAGCGCCGAGGAGATGGTCAACTCGATAACGGTGTATTCCGCATCGCCGCCGCCCTCGCCGCCATCGCCGCCGCCCTCGCCGCCATCGCTGTCGCCTTCGCCGAAGCTGGTGGTAACGGCCGAAGCGTTCAGCGTCGGGTCGGAAGCGGTGGTATCGGCTGCGACTTCCGCCGCCGCCACCGCCACGTCGATAGTGCCGATGGCGGACGCAGTGCTGCCGCCGTCGGTAGAGGTAGAGGTCACCGTCAGGGTAAAGTCGGCGGCGTCGCCGGCGGGCGGGGTAACGGTCAGGCCGGACAACTGCGCCGGGCTGAGAGTCCATGAACCGTCGCCGTTATCGGTTCCCGCCGACAGCATCGCGCCCGCAGGCACGCCGGAGATGGTGATCGACAGGGTTTCGGAGCTGTCGGTCAGCGCCGAGGAGATATCCAGCGAGATCGCCGTATCCTCGTTGCCGGAAACATCGGCGACCGTCAGCGTCGGCGCGTCGGCAGTCCCGCCGACATTCAGGGCAATCGTATCCGATGCCGTGGCCCCGCTGGAATCCGTGGCCGTGATCAGGATGGAAATATCGCCGGCGTCGCCGTTGGTCGGAGTGCCGGAAATAACCCCGGTGGCGGAGTCGACGGACATCCAGCTCGGAAGCGGACTGCCGTCGGCCTGGGTGGCGCTGAAGGTCAGCGTATCGCCGAGATCGGCATCCGCGAAGTTGGCTGAAGCATCCATGCTGAACGCCGTATCTTCCTCCGCCGTTTGATCGGCGATGGAGGAGGTGAGTTCGGGCGCGTCGTTGGTCCCGGTGATGTTGATCACCGCCGTCTTGGTTACCGTGGCGCCATGCTCGTCGGTAATCGTGTAGGTAAAGGTCTCCGTGACCTGCTGACCCTCGGCAAGGCTGTTAAGCATGCTCTCGCCGGTGTTCGGGTCGATATTGGCGTTATAGGTAACCGTCCCGTTGTCATTGATGGTCACCGTTCCGTAATTGAGGGCCGATTGATCGACGGAGATGCTCAATTCGTCGTTGTCACTATCGCGGCCATGACCATGGCCTTGGCCGGGGTTGTCTTCATCATTGCCGTCGGCGTCATTGCCGTGGCCCATGTTCTGGTCGCTGTCGATCAGCGTGATGTTGATGCTTTCGGCGCCGCCGGCTTGGGTGCTTTCCACCAGGGTGACATTCACATCGCCGACGGTCGGCGCATCGTTAGTTCCGGTAACGGTGATCGTCGCCGTCGCCGTGCTGGTCCCGCCGTGGCCGTCGGAAACCGTGTAATTGAAGGTAACGTCGCGGGTTTCGCCTGCGGCCAGACTCTGGAAGTCGGCGCCGGGGTTGAAAGTAAAGGTGCCGTCGCCGTTATTGACGACCGTGCCCTCGGCGGGCTGGTTGTCGATGGTGAAGGTCAAGGCGTCATTGGCATCGGCATCGGTAGCAGTAAAGTTGAAGGTCTGCGCCGCGCCGTCCTCGACGGCGGCGCCG
>MIAA01000034.1:17696-19208 GCA_001830425.1 Rhodospirillales bacterium RIFCSPLOWO2_02_FULL_58_16 | reverse complement strand
GCCGTCATTGGCTCCTTGCACCGTGATGGTGGCAGTCGCCGTGCTGGTCCCGCCCTGGCCGTCGGAAACCGTGTAGTTGAAGGTAACGTCGCGGGTCTCGCCGACGCCGAGGTCCTGGAAGTCAGAGCCGGGGTTAAACCCGAAGGTGCCGTCATTGTTGTTGATAACCGTGCCCTCGGCGGGCTGGCTGTCGATGGTGAAGGTCAAGGCGTCGCCGTCAACGTCAACCGCGCTGAATGAAAGCGTCTGCGCCGCGCCGTCCTCGACGGCGGCGCCGGTAATGTTGGAGGCCACCGGGCCGTCATTGGCGCCTTGCACCGTGATGGTGGCAGTCGCCGTGCTGGTCCCGCCCTGGCCGTCGGAAACCGTGTAATTGAAGGTAACGTCGCGGGTCTCGCCGACGCCGAGGTCCTGGAAGTCCGAGCCGGGATTAAACCCGAAGGTGCCGTCATTGTTGTTGATAACCGCGCCCTCGGCGGGCTGGCTGTCGATGGTGAAGGTCAAGGCGTCGTTGGCATCGGCATCGGTAGCGGTAAAGTTGAATGTCTGCGTCGCGCCGTCCTCGACGGCGGCGCCGGTAACGTTAGTCGCCACCGGGCCGTCGTTGGCGCCGGTAACGGTGACGGTGATCGTCGCCGTGCTGGTCGCGCCCTGGCTGTCGGTCACCGTATAATCAAAGGTAACGTCGCGGGTCTCGCCGACGCCGAGGTCCTGGAAGTCGGCGCCGGGATTGAAAGTAAAGGTGCCGTCGCCGTTATTGACGACCGTGCCTTCGGCGGGCTGATTGAGCGAATAGGTCAAGGCGTCGCCGTCAACGTCGGTGGCGTTGAAGGCGATGATCCTGGCCATGCCGTCCTCAAAAACGGCGCCGGAGATATCAACGGCCACCGGAGCGTCGTTGACGCCGGTGATGGTCACCACGGCGGTAACCGTGACCGGGGGATTGACGCCGTCGGAAACGACGTAGGTAAACGCATCGGTCGCCGTCTCGCCGGCTTTCAGATAGCCGAAGTCGGTGGTCGGCGTGTAGGTAACCGTGCCGTCGCCGTTGTCGGTGACCGTACCGTCCGCCGGCTGACTCACGCTGACCAAAGCCAAAGTACCGTCGTCCCTGATGTTGGACAGCACGTTAAAGGTCGAGCCGGCATCGTCTTCCGTCATCGCGGCAACGGCGTCGCCGATGACTTCCGGCGCCATGTCGGAGGCGGCGATGGTCTGAATATCAACAAAGGAGACCCTTACCCCCGCCAAGGCCTCGCTCGCGGCGGCCAGCGAACTCGCAGCCAAGGCGGCGGCCGCCGTAGCGGTGACCAGATCGGTGGCGACCAGGGTGGCGGCGGCGGCGGTTACGGCGGAGGCTGCTGCCGCTTGCGCGGCGGCGGCGGCGTTCTGGGCATTGGTTACATCCAGCACGGCGGCGTCATGGCCGGGATGATTCGCGGAAATGCCGGCAAGGACAGCCTCGGCGTCATGGGCCATCTGAACGGCCTCGGCGGCGGCGACCTGCGCCTG
>MIAA01000034.1:0-17664 GCA_001830425.1 Rhodospirillales bacterium RIFCSPLOWO2_02_FULL_58_16 | reverse complement strand
CAGCGGCGTCAAGGGCGGCGGCAGCGGCGGCGACGGCGGCGGCGGCGGAAGCAATCGCTGCGGCGTCGGCGGCCAACTGCGCCTGAATCGCATCAACATACCCCTCCACCACATTGTAGGAGGACTGAAGGGCCTGCATCGCGTTCTCGGCGGTCGTCAGGTATTGCGCGGCCTGCGTCGCGGCGGCGGCGGCGGCATCGGCATCGCCGGCGGCGGCGGCGGCGGCAGCGGTGGCGGCGGCGGCAGCGGCGGCGTCAGCCGCCTTTACCGCAATCTCGGCCTGGGCCACGATCTTCATGGCGGCGATCACGACCTCGGGGGCAAGCTCCTGCATCGGTATGGGAGCGCCGGTGACGGGATCGATTATGTTAACGGCGGAGGTGACGGCGACGAGTTCGCCGGTGGCGGGATCGGTTATGATGATTGCCTGATCCAATAAAATAGGCGTGCCGATAATGGGATCGCTGGTAACAGGATCAAGAATCTTTTGCGCCTGTTGGGCCACGGCAACGGCGTCGGCGGCAAACTCCTGGGCCTTGGCGGCAGCCGCGCCCGCACGGGCGGCGGCGGCCTCGGCGGCGATTCTCATGGCGGAATTATCTGTTTTCTCAAACTCGACCCTGGATGTCGTGACATCAACGTTGACGGCGGACGTCTTGACGGCGTCAAACGCATTGACGACCAATCTGGCGGCTTCATTGACGCCGACGCCCAAAAGCTCGGCGGAAAGCGCCTGACCGTCGCCGCCGGCGGCAGTCGTGAAGTCGGCAAGGTCGCCGGCGCCTACCTGGGCCATCGCCTCCTCGGCAACGCCGTCGGCGGTCCCTTCCACGGCCATGGCTTCCGCCATAACGGCGTCGCCGGCGATTTCCGAGGCCAGGGCCTCATCGACAACCCCGCCCGCCGCCGTTTCCAGGGCGGCTAATTGCTCGGCGGTGAGTTCTTCCGAAGCTAACGCTTCTTCCTTCAGGACTTCCTGGGCCAACGCCTCGGTGGTGAGGGCCTCCGTAGTCAACGCTTCTTCCTGCAGGACTTCCGTAGCCAACGCTTCGGTTCTGGCTTCGGTTCCGTAGGTATTGGCGTTACCCTTCACCGGCAGACTCTGGAGAGAGACGCCGTAGGTATTCAGCATGACGGCCTTGTCCACGGTGAAGGGGATGATCGGGGCAAAAGAGGAACTGAGAACGGAAGTGCCTGAATAAGCGGTGTTCAGAATCTGTATGCCGGCGCCGTTTTGAACCACGACCTCGCCGACGAAACCGTCGGCTTCTTCCATCAGGACGACGTTCATTCCTTTATCGCCGCCGACTTCGATGCCGACCTGGGTGCCGCGAATGCCGATAGTGGCGACCGGAGTGTCCAAGGTCATGGCGTCCGGGTCGGTCTTGGCGACCTGACCGCTGACGAAGGTGAACACGCCTTCCACCACTGAAAGGGAAATCGACCCCTGCTGGGTGGCGGGGTCATAGACCATTTCATCAAGGACCATGCTGCCGTTGTCGGCCATCGAGAAGGTCGTTTCGTCGGCGAGGACGACGCCGACGGCGCTGCCGGCGCCGGTCTCAAGGGTGTCG
Source organism: Rhodospirillales bacterium RIFCSPLOWO2_02_FULL_58_16 (assembly GCA_001830425.1). Taxonomy (NCBI): domain Bacteria; kingdom Pseudomonadati; phylum Pseudomonadota; class Alphaproteobacteria; order Rhodospirillales; species Rhodospirillales bacterium RIFCSPLOWO2_02_FULL_58_16. The sequence goes on along the minus strand of MIAA01000034.1, from coordinate 16,090 downwards.
CCCTGGAAAACGGGAGAGCCGACGGTCAGTTGGGTCGTCGTGCCGTCGGTATGGACGGCGACTACAGTGCCGCTCGCACTCTCGACCTGACCGATGGGCTGGGCCTCAGCCCCCGGCGCGGCCTGGGCAAGCTGATCGCTTGCCGGCGCTTCATCGGCGGACGTAAGGATGCCGGATTGTTCGGTATCAAGAATGGAAGCCATGACCTAATCTCCTCTGAATTCAATCCCCGCCAAGACAGGGGGGACAAGCGGACCCACTCCGCGAATTTAACGTAAATACTACACCTCTATGCCTCTCTTGGGTGTGACGGCCATCACAGCAACGCAATTATTTTAAAATTTCCATAAAATGCCGTTTTTTCCATAAGACAAGCATTTCAAGATTGATGTGAATCGCTCGAAGCCGATGCGGGCCATGCCCTATCGTCTTTGCGAGGATTGCGAGAAGCGGAGCGACGAAGCAAGACGAAGCAATCCAGAGAGCGCCACCGGCCACTGGATTGCTTCCCGTGTCGCTGATGCTCTCACGGTCGCAATGACGGTAATTAGTAACGCAAGTGATCCTGATCAATCCTGACGCGCCTCAGGTTACGTTGTGACATCATCCGGCGCTGCGCCCTTGGCGACCGGGCGTCTGTCGGGTGGGGTGACGATGCCGCACGAGACCACCATCTTGAGGGCCTCCTCCACCGACATATTTAACGGCGTCGTGTCCTTCCTGGGAACAAACAGCAGGAAACCGGACGTGGGGTTGGGGGTGGTCGGCACGAAGATGCTGACTATGTCTTTATCAATAAGGCTCTGTATCTCGCCCTCGGTTTGTCCGGTAATGAAGGCGATGGACCATAAGCCGCAACGGGGATACTCCACCAGCACCGCCTCGCGGAAAGCCGTGGATTTCTTGGACAATACCGTTTCCAGTATCTGCTTGACGGCGCCGTAGACCCCGCGAATCACCGGCATGCGGTTCAACAGGCGTTCGCTGTAGCGGTGGAACAGGCGACCGACGTAGCCGGCGGTGAAGGCGCCGACCAGGATCAACGAGACAACGAAGATGAGTACGCCGAGGCCCGGCATGCCGAACGGCAGATAGGTTTCCGGGTGATACCTGTCGGGGATCAGCCCCGTCACCTTGTTGTCAACGAAGCCGATCAGCAGCCAGGCCAGATAGAAGGTGATGCCGATAGGCGCGGTGACCAGGACGCCGGCCAGAAAATAACCGCGCAATCTTGCCCCGATGCCCATCTTGGCGTTTGCTTTCGCATCCTGACTTTCCGTATGGATGTTTGTCACGGCTGACCTTTTTTCTTGGCGCTCAGTGAACGGACCTTTTCGGCCAGGATATGAAGCACTCCCTGGATAAAGGGATCGGATTTTTCCAGTCTTTTCTTGAAAACCTCGCGGGAAATCACGATCAGGACGGTGTTGTTATCGGCGCTGCGGGCCGAGGCCATGCGCGGCTTGTTATCGATCAGCGCCATTTCTCCGAACATGGCGCCTTTGCCGATTGATCCGAGGATGGTCTCCTTGCCGTTGATTTCCTTGACGATATTGACCGCCCCTTCCTTGATCACAAAGGCGAGTTCGCCGCTTTCCCCGTCACGGAAAATAAAGTCTCCTTTCGGAAAATTTTTGTGTTCTATCTCGGTCAAGGTTCTGCTCCATCAATTAAAATAATAATCACTGAATATTTATGATCCAGCTTTTTTTCATAGTCTCGGCGACGGGGTGAAATGTCGCAAAATCAGATTCAGGCGCCGTGTACGACCAGATATGAACTATCCCTCCTACCGGCCTGGGCGCCAATAAAGCCCATTTCCGGTATCTTTGGCCGTTAAGGGTATACTCCGCCACAAACTCATGGCCATCAATGAGCAGGTTGTTGCCGTTATATTGGAAAAGTCCTTCTTTGAGGTAATTGACGTTTTCGGCTCCGGCGGCGATTTGTTCCTTCAGCCCGGCCAGCGCCGCCGAGACCGCCTGCCTCGGATCGGAAACGCCGGATTGCTGGACATTGCTGATGCTGACGACCGCGTAATAGGCGGTGGTCCTTTCGGCGCCGCTGAACATTACGACGTGCGGAGACGGTTTGACCACAACCCAGTCGGTCGGGTAGTCGATGGAAAAGCCGAACCCGGCCTCGGAAAATCGTTGTAGTTCAGCGGACGCCGTTTTTACCGGGGGCGCGGCGGACGTCAGGGGCTGCGAGGCGTCGTCCATCTCATTGGCGGCGGGATGAAAATTATCGAGTATCCAGTCAAAATCTTTCTCAAGGGTGCTGAAATCCCTGGGCGAGGCGAAGAACATAAAGACGAAATCGGTCAAACGGCCGCGCATGATAATCACGCGCGTCTGCGAATTTCCTCCTTCATAAAGAGCGTCGTAGGCGTCAAGCCCGGATAACTTTATCAAGCGCTCGCCGATCTTTTTGGACCAGCGGTTTCCCTTGCCCAGGTAAAGCGCCTCCAGCTTGGCCGCCATGTTTTTGAGGAGCGTTTCATGGTTGGCGTTCCCCGTTTGCAGGGTGACGGCGTAGCCCTTGGGAGACTGGATGGAGAGGTCGATCTTTTCTCCGGTCTCCTTTGATTGGGCGCCGGAAGGAATGAATATGGTATAATTCTTTTCGGGATGGACGTAGCGTTGCGGAGCGGCTCCGGACGAGTCTCCATAGGCGCTGTCGGTCGCCGCCGAGGCCCCGCCCGTCAAAAGCAATGTCATCAAAAAGAAGAGAGAAACCCTTTGGATCATGTTTTCCTCTAAGGTCGATTTTTGTCCATCATGATAACACAGCCGATAAATCCTGTGCTATTGTCCTGATCAGGTTAACCGCCGGAGTAAAATATCATAGTCATGGCAAATGCGGCCTTAATCTCTATTTTCTGTCCCGACCGCGTCGGTCTGGTGGCTTCCGTCGCCGGTCGGCTGTTTGATCTGGGCATCAATCTCGGCGACACCACCTTCGCCGTTCTGGGAACCGGCGCCGAATTCACCACCGTCTGCGAACTTCCCGACGGCATGGCGCCGGAAGAGGTGGAGGAAGAGCTTCGCGGGCTTGAGGATATGAAAAACGCCCGGTTGACCGTCGCCCGCTTTGATCTTTCCACTGAACAAGGGCCTTTTGGGCATATCACCCACAGGATCAAGGTGATCGGCGGCGATCGCCCCGGCCTGATCGCCCGCCTGTGCGAAGTCTTCATTCAGTTCAAAGCCAATATCGTCCGCCTCAACGCGGTCAGGGAGCCGAGCGCCAGGGGCGGCAAATATGTCGTGCGGATCGGCGTCTGGATTCCTGATCACAGCGCCCGGTCCTGTCTGGCCACCATCGCCAATACCGCCGGCGGCCTCGGCCTCGAATGCAGTTGGGAAGACGTAAGGTAATAACGGCGGTCATTAACGATGACTCAAAACGAACCCCTCCGTCATGCACGGGCTTGACCCGTGCATCTACGTCTTTCTTGTACGAAAACGACGAGAGAGAAAGACGTGGATGGCCGTGACAAGCACGGCCAAGACGATTTTGCGTGTGTGTAATGACAACGATCAATATCGATGACGACTCTCATGCGCCGGGATAATCATTGAAAATCTCGGCTATGGACTGTATTTTATTCTTACATCCTTACTTTGGGAGATCGCCATGCTTGCTAAACTGACGTCCAAGAACCAGTTGACCCTGCCCAAGGCGGTGCTGTCGTTTTGCCAAGGCACGGAGTATTTCGATGTGGCCGAAGACAACGGGCGCATCGTGTTGACGCCCGTGCGCCTCAACCGCGCCGACGCCGTCCGCTCCAAGCTGGCCGATCTCGGCATTACCGAGGACGACGCAACCGACGCAGTGTCTTGGGCGCGTGACGGGGCCAAGCGCGCCGGATGATCAGGCCGCGCCTCGTCCTCGACACCAATGTTCTGCTCTCGGCCCTGCTGTTCTACGCCGGGTCTGTGGCGTGGCTGCGCCATGCCTGGCAGTCGGACACCATCCGTCCGCTGGCCGGTCGCGACACCACGGCGGAACTGATCCGGGTGCTGTCGTACCCGAAGTTCAAACTGACGGATGAGGATCGCGAGAACCTGCTGGGCGACTATCTGCCGTGGTGTGAAACCGTCACTGTGCCGAACCCGACCGAGGTTCCTGACTGCCGCGACCCGTTCGACCGCCCGTTTTTGGCGTTGGCGCTGGTCGCTAAGGCCGATGCGCTGATAACCGGCGACAAGGACCTGCTGGTCATGGCAAAATCGTTCCCTGTACCGATTCTGACGCCTGCCGCGTTCCGGGATATAATGCCGAAGGCAAATATGGATGAATGACCCCTCCCGGTCTCCCCTCCTTACGGAGATGTAAAAACGCCCGGATATTCCGGCTTAAGCCGGCTTGCCGTCACCGTTTAAGGTCGCTTTCCAGGGTCAGCGCCACCTCGGTTTCGGCAAGGTGCAGCCGGTACACCTGAAGGTTCTCAAGGACCCGCTGGACGTAGTCGCGGGTTTCATCAAAGGGGATCATTTCAATCCAGTCGATGGGATCGACGGCGGCGGTCCTGGGGTCGCCGTTGTTGTGAACCCACTTGCGGGCGCGCGCCGGGCCGGCGTTGTAGGCCGCCAGCGCAAGGATGTAGGAGCCGTCAAATTCCTTGAGCAGATCCGCTAGATAGAACTGGCCGAGCGTGAGGTTGTAATCGGGGTCCGAGTTCAGGCGCCTGGGGGAGTATGACACCTTGAGCATTTTAGCCGTGTTTTCGGCGGTTCTCGGCATGATCTGCATCAGTCCCAAGGCCCCGGCGCGACTCCTGGCTTTGGTGTAAAAAGCGCTTTCCTGGCGAACCATGGCCAGGACCAGCGGAACCTCAACCGCATCTTTCCCGGAGGCTTTATTGACGCCGGGGGGAATCAGCGTCGGATAACCGGCCCTGATCATCTCGTGAGATCCCTTGGATACGTTGATGGCAAGGTCGGGACGGCCGAGGGAGTTTGCCAGGGATGCCGTCATCGAACGCCAGCCGGGAGCATCGTTATGATCGCCTAATTTTTTTACGAAGGCCCCCATGGCGTCATCTTTGCCCATGGTCTTCAGCATCCGCAAAACGCGGGTCAGTTCATGCTTGTTAAAGGCGACCATATCCGCCGCCTTGATCTCAGGCTCCCGAATCATAATTTTTCCCTGCGCCGGCTTGGTGCGATCCACCGCCAGTTGTCCGTGATAGGTTGTCGGGTTGCCGGCGGCGATCTGATACCACTGTTCCGCAGTCGGGGCGTCTTTCATGGCTTCTGCGGCCCGCGCCGTCCAGTAAGCGCCGCGTGAACGACTGACCGGAGATTTGACCGCCTTGTACATGGCGATAAAGTGATTCTTGGCGACTGCGTAATCATTAAGGAAGCGCAAGGCAATCCAACCGGCCAGCCATTCCGCTTCGGCAAAACCGGCGCCCTCCGTGAGCCGATGGTCCTTGGCGATGCGGTAAGCCTCTGAAATATGGCCTTTTTGCAAAGCGTCGCGGGCCAAGAGGGCGCGCTCCTTCCACCATTTTACGGGATAGGGCAGGCTATCGGGAAGTTTCGCCAGAAGTTCAAGCGCCGCTTCCTCTTGTCCCTTTTGCCGGCGCCAGCGCATGCGTTCAAAGACAAGCCCCGGATCGTTCTTTAATTCGCCAGGAACCCTGGCGATAGCCTTATCCACGTTTCCCAAACGGTGACTGAGCATAAGCCTCGCCTCGCCCAGGGCGCGATAGGAAGGAGCGACCTTCAATATCATTCGCTGCGCTGACGATTTACGTTCTTCCCACAACAGCCGGTCCAGCCGGGCCACATGATCTTCGCCGGTCAACAAGCGGCGATAGCGACGATAGAACGCCTTTTCCTGACTTTTGCTGAAGTTGCCGTTGACCCAGGCGTTACGCAGGATATCCCGGCCTTTCTCGCTTTCGCCGGAGTTAAACAAGGCGGCGCCCGAACGCACCTGACCATCAATGGAAACAGGCGGATTTTTCTTGAACCAGGAGATTAATTCACCGTCGGGTATTTTATCGTCTATCGCCTCCTCGGCTCTCTGCTGGAGCAATTTCAGCTTGGGCCAACCCTGGCTTTGCGACATAAATGATGAAATCTGATGGAATGTGGCGCCGCTTTTTTGGCCGGCATAGGTCAACCAGCGGACCAGCTTCAGCGCCAGCGGGTCTTTGATCCGGGACGTAAAAGTCTGGGCCTTACCCCAATTTTCCGCCTCGATAGCGTCAATGGCGGATTTGGCGACGGCGATGTCATCGTCTGTCGGCATATCGGCGCCGACCGGGGCGCCGACGAACAGCAGTGCCGCCGCGACAGCGGCAACAGCGGCGAGACGGCTAATCACCTTGATCCCCGTAAACCAAATATGCTCCCCCCAGCCACCTAAAATATCAACAGGCCATTTTTTGACTTTACTTTGACGCAGGCAAGATCACAAGTAAGTCTTAGCCGGGTAATGCTCTTACTGTTTACGGTCGGGGTTGAATCACCGGAAGGAGGCTTGTAATAATCCGACAAATATTAACGAGGATGCATAGATGTTCCTGATCAATCCCGCTTATGAGATGTTCGGCGGATTTTTGTCGCGTTACGTTCCGGTCGGGATTCCCGTCGGCATCGGTTGCATCGCCGCCTATCTCGAAAAGCATGGCGTCAGTTGCGCGATCCATGATGAGGAGATCGCAAAAATAACGCCGGAGGCGGTGCGGGAAAAGGCGGCCAATATCGAAAAGCCGTATATTTTCGGCATCACCTGCCTGACTGCGCACGTCGGCCGAGGCTATGAAGTCGCACGGATGCTCAAAAGCGAATTTCCCGATTGCACGGTGGTGGTGGGCGGACTGCATCCGTCGGCGCTCCCCGACGAGGCTCTCGGCGTCGGCGCTATTGATTACGTTATACGCGGCGAAGGCGAAAAGGTGGCGTTGCAGCTTTATCGGGCATTGCGCGGTTCCGCCGATCCGACCAAGACCATGGGAATCTCGTTTCGCCGCGACGGCAAGACAATACACAACCCGGACGCTCCGTTAATCCCCGATCTCGATATGATCCCGGCTTTTCCCTATCACCTTTTTGCGCATCCTAAATATGACTTGGGCTTCATGACCACCTCGCGGGGGTGTCCGTACCAGTGCGCGTACTGTAGCCAGCGGTTGATGACGGGAACGACTTATCGCTACAAATCTGCGGACAGGATTGTTGAGGAACTGACGGTTCTGGTGGATAAATACAAACAGACGGACGTCCTTTTTTACGACGATAATTTCTGTCTGGTGAAGCAGCGGGTCTTTGATCTTTGCGACAAGATCATAGCGTCAGGATTAAACAAGCGGGTTCGCCTTTCCGTTCAGTCCCGCGCTGATAATCTGGTGGAACGGGGCGGCGAGGAAGTAGTGTGCCGCATGGCTGACGCCAATTTCACGCACATGGGCTTCGGTCTTGAGACCGGCGTACAGCGAATCGCCGATTTGATGGTCAAGGATGAAACTGTTGAAGTCCATCTGGAGGCGTCTCGTCTTTGCAAGAAGTACGGCATGGACGTTTCATTGTTTATGATTTTCGGCTTTCCCACTGAAACCAGCGAAGATCGCAGAACAAGTTACGAAGTGGTCAGGGACGAAAATATTCTGGCGACAAAATTCAACAATATCATCCCCTATCCCAGTACGCCGCTTTGGAAATCGCTTAAAGGCTCCAACCGCGTTCATGTGTCGGAAAACTGGTCGAATTTTAATTCTACGCTGTCGATTACCCGCAGCATATTTGACAAGACGCCGCTGCCGTACGTTCCTGAAACAACTTCCGAGTTTGAACTGAAACGGGAAGTCATCCGCTATAATTTCAAATCCTATTTAACATGGTCGTCGCTTTCAGGAATTTTCGGGCGCACCAAGGGCGGCGGATGGTACGCATTGCCGGAGCGCTGGTATCTGAAGCCGCGCGAATTATTTGAAATGTCCAAGATCGCCGTCGCTATCGGCATCAATCTTTTGATGTCCTCTCTGCCTTTGTGGTTGACCGAACCGCTGATGGAGGCGCTCAACCCCGAGCTTAAGAAGCGCAAAAAGGTAAAGAACTATTCTCCCGAAAGCTTCGTTCCCGAAGGCTGGGACGCCTCGATCGCCAAGGCGGTGGGACACCGCCTAAGCAGAGCAAGGGAGGAGTTTAAAAAGACAGGCGATATCAATGTGTTAATGAATGACGCTATATCCGTGCCGAAGGGTTTTTCCACAGCTGCCGAGGATGTGGCCGCGTTCAAGAACAATCAAACCGCTATTTAGGTGATAGCGTCGATTTGTTCGTCGGTCAGCGATCCGGGGACGATGGTTATGGGAATTCTCAGGCGGCCGGCCATCTTCCCGACGAGGTAGCTGATGATGGGGCCGGGGCCTTCGGCGCCGGTGGCGGCGCCCAGCACCAGCACCGATATCTCTTTTTCCTCGTCGATCAGCTTGATCAGTTCATCGGTAAGGTTGCCTTCGCGAATGAAGATCACCGGCGTCGAGCCTGTGCGTTTTTGCACCACCGAGGCGACAACGTTGATCATTTCCTCCGCTTCCTCGCGGCGCTCTTCGCGCATCAGGTTGCCTACCGCCATCCAGTGCTGGAACTCGACCGGTTCAATGACATACAGAAGAGCTACGCGACCTCCGGAGCGTACGGCCCGGCGGCAGGCGAAGCGGAGCGCCTGACTCAACTCCTCGGTATTGTCAACCACGCACAGGAAAGTGCGTCCTTCCTCGCGAGGGGGAGTTTTCTTGCTATCGTGGTCGTCAGGATTATCGGACATGAGATGCTCCCTAAGCCTTGCGGAAAATGGTGCCGGCAAGCCATCCCGCCATCACCGCGATAATGATGGCGAAAATGCCGTAGGACATGGATTGGCGGTGGGCGAAGTCATAGACGCCGGCTTCAAAACCGAATTTTCTCACCGTCAACAGCGTCGTCTCAATGGTGGCGACCTTGCCGTCGCGCACCAGATAGACATCAACGCCGTAGGTGCCGACATTGACGTTGACCGGGAAACTCAACCGAGAGCGGAACAGGCGGTTGCCGAGAAATATAACGCTTCCCGGCTGGTCGCCGTAAAGCCCCTGGCGCTGTTTGTTGCGGATCAGGGCTTGGCGGAAATCCTTGATTTCTTCCTCGCTCCGTTGCCGCTTTCCCTTGCTGGGCTGGAGTTCCAGATACTCCAGGCCGATCTGGAAATTAGCGCGCAATTCCTCGGACATGAACTCATCAATGGGACGGTTGCCGGCGATGGCGTAAAAACCGGGAACTTGGTCAAAAACCATTTCATCCCGGTTGACCCAAACTCCGGCTGTTCTTTTCTTGCGGCGCACGGTCTCGTCGCGCTGGGGGCCGCTGACGACGACGACGATATCGCCCTCGCCCTCGGCGGCGCCGAACAGCAGCAGATCAGAACCCTCGAAACCGGTAGTGATGGCGACCACTGATTTGGACAGATCAATCACCAGCTCTCCGGCTTTCGCCGGCAGGGCGGCGGTCACAAGGATAAAGGCGCAGAGCAGGGGTATGGCAAGTCTGCTCATCAGGCGCCCCCTATACCCAATGAAAACAGGTCCGGCGGCGTTACCACCAGATCATAGGCCAGTTTGGCGCATACCCCCAGCACCATCATCGCCAGCAGGACGCGCAAGTGTTCTCCTTGCAGCTTGTTTCCCATCCTGGCGCCGATCTGGGCGCCGATAACGCCTCCCGTCAGCAGCAGCAGCGCCAGCACCACGTCCACCGTCTGGTTGTTGACGGCTTGCAGCAGGGTGACGTTGGCGGTGACGAAAATAATCTGGAACAGGGAAGTGCCGACAACTACCGCCGTCGGCATGCCGAGAATGTAAATCATCGCCGGAACCATTACGAACCCGCCGCCGACGCCCATGATCGCCGCCAGCACACCGACTACGAAACCGATAGTCAGCGGCAGCAGGGCGCTGATGTAAAGGCGCGAACGGCGAAAGCGCATCTTGAAGGGCAGGCCGTGCATCCATGTATGGCGATGGCGCCTGCGCGGCGCCTGTCGGCGTTTGGAGCGCATCATCGAATATGTGCTTTCGATAAACATCAAGCCGCCGATAGTTCCAAGAAAGGCGACGTATGATAGTTTGATCACCAAGTCGATCTGGCCGAGATCGCGCAGGAAGGTAAACAGGAATACGCCGAAGGTGGAGCCGACGACGCCTCCGACCAGCATAACCATGCCGATCTTGAAATCAACATTGGCGCGCCGCCAGTGGGCGAGAACGCCGGACACCGAGGAGGCGACAATTTCGTTGGCTCCGGTAGCCACCGCCACCGCCGGCGGGATGCCGATGAAAATCAATAGCGGCGTCACCAGGAATCCGCCGCCGACGCCGAACAGTCCCGACAGAACGCCGACCATCCCCCCCATGCCGAGGATAAGAAAAACGTTTACGGACATCTCCGCGATGGGGAGGTATATCTGCATTGATTCAAAGATGACCGATAGAGCAACACTCTGTCATCAAAAAAACAAAAAGGACCGCGCTCACATTATTTCACGGGAATCGTAAATAAGCCATTGACCGGCTGTTACGAAAAACGTAGTATCCGTCTTTCGCCTCGAAATTCGGGGATGGGCAAAGGGTCCGGGAATGATCAAAGGGTTGGGGATTATCGAAGGGATTATCGATAAGTTCGGCGGCATGAGCGCCATGTCGCGCGCCATGGGGCATAAGCATCCGACAACTATTCAAGGCTGGAAGGACAGCGGCTCCATACCTTATTGGCGGCGCGGCTCGGTTATGGCGGCAGTCGAGGAGGAGGGGATTATCCTTTCTTCAGGCGAGCGCGAATATCTGGGACGATCCGGCGAACAACATTCTGTAAAAAAAGGGCGGCGGGAGATAAAGGGGCCAAAAACCAAAAGCGTTCCGAAAGCAGCCGTCAAGTCCGCCGCCGGCTTGTCGGGCGGCGAAGGATGGGCGCTTCATCTTATCGACAAGTCCCTTGATCTTGTTTGCCTCTGTAAAAACGGCTTGATCAGCTACATCAACGAGTCGGGGGCGCGGCATCTGGGATTTAAATCGCCGGAAAAGGCGATCAGTCAGCCGTTCGTCAACTTCGTTCACGCCGAGTATGTGGAAGTCGCCAACGAATTATTGACGGGCGGGATCGTGGAAAATGACGCTTTGCCGCTGAAGCTTTCCCCCGGCAAGGGCGCCGGCAAAGCGGGAGGCATCGATTCGGAAGTATTGTTCCTGCCCTTCGGGGAGGTCGGCAGCGGGACGGTTATTGTTCAAGCCCATAACATTACGGAGCGCCTGCGCTCGGCGACGGCCATTCTCGCCAGCGAAACCCGCTATCGGAATCTGATCGAACAGTCTCTCGACATGATCTGCATCTGCGACGGGGGAGTAGTCACCTATATCAATGCCGCCGGCGCCGAAATACTGGGCGCCGAGGATCCGTCACAGCTTATCGGGTGCGCGCTCGGCAAGCTGGTTCACCCCGACTACAGCGGGATCATCAGCGAGGGATTGGGTAACTTCACTGACGAGGGAATGCTTCCCCTCAAATTCGTGCGGCTGGACCATAAGATCATCGACGTAGAGACCGCCGTCATGTCCTTCGGCAGGGCCGGCGAGAACTCTTTCATGATAGAGGCCCGCGATATCACCGAGCGCAAACGGGCGGCGGAGGAACTTCGCAAGGCCCACGACGAATTGGAACTGAGGGTCAAGGAACGCACCAGGGAGCTTACCGAGGAAATCAGCGAGCGCCGGAACGCCGAGAAAAAGTTGCATCTCGCCGCCAAGGTGATCGCCAACCTTAACGAAGCGGTAGTGATCGTCGATACGGACTTTTTGGTAACCTCGATCAATCCGGCGTTCGGCCTGATCACCGGTTTCTCGCCGGATGACGTAGTAGGGAAACAACCGCCTTTCTATCTCACGGTCAAGGCTAACCCTGACCTCTATTCCGCGATGCGCAGCACCCTGAAACGCAAGGGGAGTTGGGAAGAGGAATTCTGGTGCAAGCACAAGAACGGCACTGATTACGCCGTGCGGTTGTCGATTTCCGCTATTGTCGGAGAGAACGGCAAGGTGCAGCAATATGCCGCCGTAATCAACGACATCACCAAGCGTAAACAGGATGAGGAACGCATCCACTATCAAGCCAATTTCGATGCTTTGACCGGGCTTCCCAACCGCGCTCTCTTTCACGACCGGCTTAACCAGGTGCTGCCCACCATGAAGCGCCTGAAAAAGCAGTTGGGGCTGATGTTCATTGATCTTGACGGCTTCAAGCTGGTCAACGATACGCTGGGGCACAATTGCGGCGATCTGCTGCTTCAGGAGGCGTCCCGTCGTCTGACCGAGTGTATTCGCGGCGGTGATACGGTGGCGCGTCTGGGCGGCGACGAGTTCACCGTCATCATGCCCAACCTGACCGATCCTCAGCAGGCGCCTCTTCTCGGCCAACGTATTCTTGATGCTCTTTGCCGGTCTTTCGATCTGGACGGTCACGAGACTTTTATTTCCGGCTCCATCGGCATCACCATCTTTCCCGATGACGCCGTCGAGGCCGTTGACCTGATCAAGAACGCCGACGCCGCCATGTACCGCGCCAAGGAGCAAGGCAAGGCCAACTACCAGTTCTTCACCTCCGACCTTAACGATGACGTCAAGGAGCGCATGGTCCTCAAGAACGGCCTCGGCAAGGCGCTGGAGCGCGACGAGTTTATCCTCTTCTACCAGCCCAAGCTGAACATTCTCACCGGCGAGGTCACCAGTTGCGAAGCTCTGATGCGCTGGATAAATAAAGACATGGGCGGCATGGTCTCCCCGGTCAAGTTCATTCCTATCCTTGAGGAGACAGGCCATGTGGTGGAAGTCGGCGAGTGGGCGTTGCGAACCGCCTGCAATCAGCATGTCGCCTGGCTCAAGGAGGGTCTGCCTCCGATCCGCATCGCCGTCAACCTGTCGGCGCGTCAGCTTCGCGAGTCCAGTTTCGTCAGGATCGTCGAGGATGTGCTGAAGGAAACCGGCGTCGGCGCCGACGGCCTGGAAATCGAGATCACGGAAAGCATGTTGATGTCGGACTCGGCCAAGGCGGTGATTGCCCTTGACCAGCTTCACGATATGGGAATCCAGGTGGCCATGGACGACTTCGGCACCGGATATTCATCCTTGAGTTACCTCAAGCGGTTCCCCATCGACACCATCAAGATCGACCGCTCATTCGTCTCCGACATCACCACCAGCCATGACGACGCGGAGATCATCAGGACCATCATCACCATGGGCCAGACCCTGGGGCGCAAAATCGTCGCCGAGGGGGTGGAGATCAAGGAACAACTCGAAATGCTGCGCAATTACCGCTGTGATGAAATCCAGGGCTACTTCTTCAGCCGCCCCATGCCGGCTAACGAAATGCTCAAGTTTTTCAATGACAAGGGCCTGATGCCGGTTTGAGCATTCGTTTGACATGTTCATTCGTTTGATATTGACGGGTTTATTGATCGGCTCTAGGTTCAGCGATCATTTTCTTTCCCGGGGAAGAACGGAATGACCGGAAGAACCATCACTCGCTCACAACTCAGCGAAGCCGTGTATCAGGAAGTCGGTCTCTCGCGCAATGAGTCGGCTGAATTGCTGGAGGCGGTTCTTGATTACATCGCTGATGCCCTGGCCAAAGATGAAACGGTAAAGATTTCGTCTTTCGGCAGCTTCTCAATCCGTCGCAAGGGACAACGGATCGGGCGCAATCCCAAAACCGGCAAGGAAGTGCCGATACTGCCGCGCAAGGTTCTTGTTTTCAGGCCGTCTCAGGTTCTCAAAGACCGTATCAATAAACGTAGTAATTCCGGAGCGGCTTAACGGTAATGACACAGGCGGGTGAAGCAGAAGTTCTCTTGCCGCGCCGTGGAAAATCCGCGACTGCGTTCAGAACGATCAGCGAAGTCGCCGTTGAACTTGATCTTCCTCAGCATGTGTTGCGCTTCTGGGAAACAAAATTCCTCAGCATCCAGCCGTTAAAACGCGGCGGCGGGCGCCGGTATTATCGCCCGGAGGACGTGAATCTCCTTCGCCGCATCCGCGATCTTCTTCACCTGGACGGCTACACCATCAAGGGCGTGCAGAAACTTCTTCGCCAGAATAATATCAACGATGAAGAACCGCTTATTGTCGAGTCGCCGGCTCCCGGGCCTGATGATCGCAAGCGGGCCGAACTGCAAGCCGTTCTCGGCGAACTTGAGGAATTGCGCGATCTGTTGCGCAAGGCCGAGTAAATCATCCGATATTTCCCTAATATTGCGTCCGGCGTTTGTCGGGCGTATAGTCCGCCGTCTTATCTCAACGGAGCGTGGCGCAGCCTGGTAGCGCACTACACTGGGGGTGTAGGGGTCGCAGGTTCAAATCCTGTCGCTCCGACCAATAAAAACGAGGGGGTGCGGTTTGCGCCGTATCCCCTCGTTTCTTTGGAAAGCATGAGGGGAGCGTCGGGCATAATTCATGAATTTTTAACGGTTTCTGTTGCCATATAATTCTAATTATGGTGCTTATCCGATGATAAGCCGCCGTATTTTCGTGAATTCGGATTGAGAAAGGGGGGAAACAGAATGGCCGAACGTCATGATGACTATCAGAATCTTCTCGCCCAGAAGCGTTTTCTCGGCGAGGTCGAGCAAGGCATTCGCTTTGCCAACCGCGAGGTCATTCACAAGCTTATCCCCGCAGTAACCAAAGACAGCGTTCTGGCTTTCGCCGTAGCCGTGGGGCGCGTGCGCGCACGATACCTTGAAGCCGCTTTCAATCTGGGGATCAGCGAACACGGCGATCAGCCGAATAATGCGGAAATCAGTGAGTTGAAGATTCACCGCGAGATGTACGAGGAAGTGAGGGCGGCCTTTGAAGCCCTGCGCGACGCCATCGAGAAAGGCTACCTGGACGTGCAGGGGCTTGAGGAGAACAGACGCGCAGCGGGACTTAAGGAAACCAGCTAAATCAGCCCGCTTTGGCGAGTCCGCCGGGGATATCGTCGGCAATAACGAACACCATGTCCAGACGGGCCAGCTTGAGCACGCGCATGACCGAGGGATCAAGATCGGCGAGGACGAATTTCTTGCCTTTTTTGCGGGCGCTTTGGAAAGCCTCAAGCAGACCGGCGACCCCGGAACTGTCGATCAGCGACACTTTCGACATGTCAACAACCACCGCTCGCCCCCGGAAAACGCAATCCAGCAGTACGGATCGCACATCGCCCGAGTTCTCAAGATCAATATCCCCCTCAAAGCCGGCAATGAGAATGCCGCCCTCGTCCTTTATTTGATGGTGCATATCGTCTGTTCCTAACCTTGACTGTTCCGCCGGCGAAATGTTGATACTGCTATGGTTGTTGCAAAAGCGGGGTACAGAATCAGCATTCGACGGAAGCCGCCTCGCGGCCGGCGTCGGTCAGCTTGCAGACAAGCCAATCCGGCTTGATGGGGTTTGCGAACCAAGGCTCGACCCAACCCTTGTTGATACAACTGCGAACCGTACGCTCGCTCACCCGCCGGCCGCTGCCGTCGAAAAGGGGAAGCTTTCCTCCCGCCTGATTTACGCCCCGCGTTAACCAGAGAAGTTGATTTCGTGTGGGCTTTGTCATTTTCACCATCCCCTAGCCATCCATCCTACGGTAGTTTAGCCTTTTGGAGCAAGAAGGGAGCTGATTTATCATGACCGCTGAAATGATCTATTGCACCACCGGCTCACACCGCGAGGCCGTTGCCATAAGTCGGGCGCTGGTTGAAGAGCGGTTGGCGGCCTGCGTCAACATACTGCCTTCCATCACTTCGCTGTATTGGTGGGAAGGAAAGGTCCAGGAAGGACAGGAAGCGGCCCTGATCATAAAAACCCGTCGGGAGCTGGTCGATGACGTGATCGCCAGAGTCAAGCAACTCCACAGCTACGACTGCCCGTGCGTGGTCTCGCTTGCCATCGAAAAAGGCAACAGTGATTTTCTTGAGTGGGTTGCTAAAGAAACAAAACAATAGATTGTGAGGTGGTCCTACTTGTTTGGACAGTTCGGCGGCGAAGTTAAGGTGTATTCCGGTTGCTGATCATGCC